>NZ_RQVA01000017.1:0-42941 GCF_003992255.1 Veillonella sp. CHU110
CGAACACAGTAGTTAAGCTCGTAAACGCCGAAAGTACTTGGCTGGAAACGGCCTGGGAGGATAGGAAGTTGCTGATTTGCATTAGCGGAGGGCTAGCTTCGGCTAGCCCAGCTAAATACCTTGGTTCTGCTACAAGAATCACTTGACAAAGTATCAACTTTACGTTATACTGATAAAGTCGTAAAGATAGGGGTATAGCTCAATTGGTAGAGTAGCGGTCTCCAAAACCGTTGGTTGTGGGTTCAAGTCCTACTGCCCCTGCCAACTCAATTTAATATGACTCAGTAGCTCAGCTGGATAGAGTGTTTGACTACGAATCAAAAGGTCGGGGGTTCGAATCCCTCCTGGGTCACCATCTTATGCGGGAGTGGCGGAATTGGCAGACGCACCAGACTTAGGATCTGGCGCCATTGGCGTGGGGGTTCAAGTCCCTTCTCCCGCACCAATTCAGAAATAAGCGAATAGTAGATATTCGCTTTTTTTGCTATATGCAGTGCAAAGCATTGCAAATTAAAGTATTGATACAAGGAGGTTGCTATGAAAGTTACAGATTTAAGCTTTTTAGCATCTGCAGTTTCCGGATTACGTGAAACTCGTTGGAACAAAGAAATATTCAAAGCCTTTTTCTTCGGTCTTACTGTAGGTGCGTATTTAATATATGCAGCCCTTCATTATATTGAAGAATCCACAAATACGGCGATTAAAGAAAATTTAGAATAATCATAAGGGCTATAGATATCTATAGCCCTTTTTTGTATGCGATACTCTTACATACATAAACTAGATTCACTTTCTTTCAAAAGACATGAATAAGAAAATCTAACTTATATAGAGTCAAGGAGTACGATATATTACTTCTGTAGTATCATACATTATTTAAACCGAGCTAAGGGGTAAAAAAAGACGATATTGGAAATATACATTGTATAATAAGTAAACAATGAAGAAACATACATTATATATAATAAGTACACAATAAAGAAACATACCAATATAGCATTGACTACGGGTGTGTTAAAGAAAGGAATGATATATGTCCATGACATATAGGCCTATATTAGATATAACAGGAACGATGAAAGACACCATAGATGCCTTTCATAAGAAAGGAACGACACAAATCTATGGATTAGGTGGGTCACAAAAGTCATTTATATATAGCCAAGCAATACTGTCAAAGACAAATCGTCCTACAGTGATTGTTACACACGATAAGGCACATAAAGAAATGTGGGAACGAGATTTGCAATGTCTCTTGCCAGATGTACAAGTACTATCGTTTCCAATCGTGGATCGGACGCTTTCACAGTGGACTGCAAAGAGTCTAGATACACAGGCGAAGCAGATGGAATCATTAGGGTCATTGGCTCTCGGAAAGACAGTCATTGTATTGGCTACAATGGAAGAAGCCGCTCAATATGTGACAGACCCTAACAGCTTACTTGAGAACATTGTGACCATTGGAATAGAACAAGATATACCACAAGAGGAGCTATTAGCATCTCTAGTAGGTATTGGATATGAACGAGTGGACCAGGTGGAATATCGTGGTCATTTTAGCGTGCGTGGAGATATCATAGATATTTATCCTATTCAATGTGACTCCCCATTTCGAATTGAGTTCTTCGGGGATACAGTAGATACGATTCGTCAGTTTAATGTAGATACGCAGCGATCGATTCAAGATGCTGAGGAATGTATGGTATTACCCATTCATATAGAGGCACAAGAAACAACAGCATCTATACTGTCCTTTATGAAGGAAGCCTTGCTTTTGCTGGATGAGCCGAAACGATTAGAAGAAGCAATCCGTAAAATCCATTTAGAAGATACTTCTAATGCTGAGCTATATATGGATTGGAAAGAATGGAAAGCATCCTCAGAAGCAACCACAACAACTTTATTTACCATGATGCAACGCTCTACAGGATGGGGTAAGCCATCTACGATAGGAATGATGGGTAAAAGTATTGTTTCCTATGAGCGACAAATCCCTATGCTTATAGATGATATCAAGTTCAATGCTTCTTTAGATCGGCAGATAGTATTAGTGTTACATAACCAACAGCGAAGAGAAGCCATTGAGGGTGCATTACTAGAAAATAGTATCTCCTATGTACATCGAGACACATGGGAATGGACAGCTCCTGCTGTATTAATCATAGATGGTATCTTATCCGAAGGATTTGAACTGCCTCATGCCAATTTGACTGTCATCACGGAGGGAAATATCTTTGGCTTTCAGAAGAAAAAAATTCGGAAGAAAGTAGATAAAGGGCAGGAGATTAAGTATTTTACCGACATCACTGTAGGTGATTATGTGGTGCATAGCATCCATGGTATTGGTAAGTATCGTGGATTGAAAACCATTGAAACGGAAGGCATCCATCGAGATTATATTGAAATCGATTATGCAGGGACAGACCGCTTATTCTTGCCAGCAGACCATTTGGACCAATTACAAAAATATATCGGCAATGAAGGCGTTACACCGAAGCTTCATAAGATGGGTGGTAAGGAATGGATTAAGACAAAAACAAAAGCCCAAAAATCGATTGATGATTTAGCAGATACCCTAGTGGAGTTATATGCTAAGCGAGAGCTCATCGAAGGCTTTGCATTTTTACCCGATCAACCATGGCAACGAGAGTTTGAAGATCAATTTCCTTATGAAGAAACGGAAGATCAATTGCAAGCCATCCAAGAGATTAAAACATCTATGGAGTCCCCTAGACCGATGGATCGACTATTATGTGGTGATGTAGGGTTTGGTAAAACAGAAGTGGCTATGCGAGCTATGTTTAAAGCCGTTATGAGTGGTAAGCAGGTGGCCATGTTAGTACCGACTACGGTATTATCTGAACAACATCATAAAAATTTCGTGCATCGCTTTTCCCAATTTGGTATTCTAGTGGAAGTATTAAACCGATTCCGTTCTGCAAAAGAAAAAAAAGAGATTATGAAAGCGGTTCAAGAAGGACATATCGATATCTTAATCGGTACACATGCTTTACTAAGTAAGCAGATCCAGTTTAAACGATTGGGATTACTAGTAGTTGATGAAGAGCAACGATTTGGAGTAGCACAAAAGGAAAAATGGAAACAATGGGCTACCAATATCGATATTTTAACGCTCAGTGCGACTCCAATTCCAAGAACCTTGCATATGTCTTTAGTAGGCGTGCGAGAAATGAGCGTCATCCATACGCCACCGATGGAACGATTGCCAGTACAAACCTACGTAGTAGAGTTTGATATGCAGGTGGTGACAGAAGCTATACGCCGTGAATTACAGCGAGGCGGACAAGTATATTTTGTATATAATAAGGTGCAATCCATTACCCATATGGAAGAACAGCTGCAACGAACTATGCCTGACCTTAGAATTGCGGTGGCCCATGGTCAGATGGCAGGGACAATGATGGAACATATTATGCAAGACTTTACGGAAGGTCAATACGATGTGTTGCTGTGTACGAGCATCATTGAAACAGGATTAGACATTCCTAATGCCAATACGATTATTATCTACGATGCAGACCACTTGGGACTTTCACAGCTGTATCAAATGCGTGGACGTGTGGGCCGTTCTAGCCAACGGGCTTATGCGTATTTTATGTATCGTCCTGAAAAAGTATTGAATGAAAGTGCAGAAAAACGTCTGAAAGCCATTCAAGAATTTACAGAGCTAGGGGCAGGATTTAAATTAGCCATGCGGGATATGGAAATTCGAGGAGCCGGTAATTTATTGGGGGCTCAACAACATGGTAATATCGCAGCTGTGGGCTTTGCTATGTATGCAGCCATGTTAGAAGAAGCTATCGCAAAAGCACAGCAAAAAGAGGTGCCAGAACGACCATTACCAGCACCTGTGGTGGATGTAGGTATCGATGCATTCATAGATAGTGCCTATATCCACGATGAAGCGCGCAAAATATCTGTATACCAACGGTTATTACAAATCAATACGAAAGCAGGATTAGATGATTTTATAGATGAATTAATTGACCGTTTTGGATCGCCTACCAAACCAGTAGAGCGATTGATTAAGCTAGCCGCTATTAAAGAGCGAGCGCGAGCATTGGGGATGAAGAGTATCGTCCGAAGAGAGGACCAAATCATCTGTACTTGGCAAGATGAATCGAAAATGTCGGACTGGGATATGGGCGCCATCAGTGAAGATGTGTGGAAACATATGAAACATCGTGGATCATCGCCTACGGTATGGGCCTATCAGGTACAACAGGGTAGTGTCATTCGCCAAGTAGAACAAGTGCTTACCGAATTTGAGCGAAAGCTTCCGCAGGAGGTGTAAAATGACAGGGTTTATGAAAGGGGCTATGATTTTGACCATAGCAGGGTTGTTGGTTAAGGTCATTGGTGCCATCAGCAAAGTCATTGTAGCTCGTATCCTCGGTGGTGAGGGCGTAGGGTTGTATCAAATGGCCTACTCCTTATATCAATTAATCATCAGTATTGGAGCTGCTGGGTTACCGGTGGCCATTTCCATTATGGTGGCACGTAAAGTAGGACAAGGCGATATGCGTGGGGCCCGAAATATTTTCAAAGTGGCTCTTATTACGATGGGAATCATAGGTTCTTTACTGAGTCTCACCTTTTACGGATCCATTCCGTATATCATAGAGGCAGGGGTGATTACCGATAGTCGTGCGGAAGGTGCCTTGGTGGCGGTGGCGCCGGCTATTGTCATCGTGTCTATATTGGCTTGCTTTCGGGGCTATTTTCAAGGTTTTCAAAATATGTTGCCTACAGGCATTTCCCAAGTCTGTGAACAGCTAGCTCGCGTTATTGTTATGGTAGGGGCGGCTATGTATTTCTTGCCACAGGGAATTGAGTTAGCCTCGAGCCGTGCAGCACTGTCATCTAGTATTGGTGTCACTTTAGGTCTCTTAGTACTGTTGTACTATTATAAACGTAAGACACAACCTATCATGAGATCTGCTCCTTTAGAATCACCGAAGGCAATTATTAAAGAATTGATACTACTCGCATTTCCAGTGGCCATTGCGAACATTATGATTCCCTTAATCGGCGCTATCGATTTATGGCTCGTACCACAGCAGTTGATGCTCACTGGCTATGGAAAAGAAGAGGCAACTACGGCCTTTGGGTACCTCACGGGCATGGCAACGTCTTTAATTAGTTTGCCAGTTATCGTGACTATGTCTTTGGCTACTAGCCTTGTACCAGCTATTTCAAGATTAGACTTACAGGCAGATCTAGAGGAAATACACCATCGCATGGAAACTGCTTTGCGTATGACCAATTTAGTAACTATACCGGCCTTTGTGGGGCTGTGTGTATTAGCCACCCCCATTTCTATGATGATGTTCAATACCCCTCATGCAGGGGGTGCTATTGCTGTGCTTAGTGCCAGCATTTGGCTCTTGGGATTGCAGCAAATCACAACAGGAGCCTTGCAAGGATTAGGGCGGACCGCGTTGCCTATGTGGACATTGCTCTTGGGGGCGGCTGTGAAAGTCTTACTTAACTTGTATTTGACACCCCTATGGGGAATTGAAGGAGCGGCTTGGGCCACTAATGTGGACTTTGGATTAGCTGCCTTCGTCAATGTCTATGTGTTGTATAGAATTGCTAAGTTCCATGTGGCTTTCACAGAAGTAGGAAAAATCTTATTTTCGTCCTTGGCGATGGGCGGTGGAACAGCGATGGTATATAATTTTATGAGCACCATGCTGTCCAATACTATTGCGGTTGTCATCTCTATTTTGGTGGGGATTATCTTCTATGTGGTCGCATTGAGTCTGACAAAGACGATCACGTTGCAAGAGTTAGTGGTATTAGGAAAGAAAACAATGAAGAAAGGTAGGTCATCATGAGCGAGCGAGAAATGAGTGAGTTTACATTAGATCCTATAGTAGATGTATTGGCTGAGCTACGAGGCCCACAGGGGTGCTCTTGGGATAAATTACAAACCCATAGTTCCTTGCGTAGATATCTATTAGAAGAAGTCTACGAAACCTTAGAAGCCATTGATGAAAAAAATATAGACCACCTGCGAGAAGAATTGGGCGACCTATTATTACAAATCGTCTTTCATGCACGAGTAGCTGAGGAAAATGGACATTTTACGATGCAGGATGTAGTAGATGATATTACGGCTAAAATGGTACGGCGTCATCCCCATGTGTTCCAACGCGCTGATCGTGAAACCATAGGCGATACATTGGCTACATGGGAAGAATTGAAAGCCCAAGAAAAAGGCCATGAACGAACGTCCATACTGGATGGAATTTCACCAGGTTTACCTGCCTTACTACGAGCGCAAAAATTACAAGAAAAAGCGAGTAAGGTAGGCTTCGATTGGCCTAGTGAAGAAGGTGTGTGGGCCAAGTTTTATGAAGAAATAGATGAATTTAAACGAGAAATATTCAAAAAAGACCTAGAAAAAGCAGAAGAAGAGGGGGGAGATGTACTTTTTTCCTTGATAAATCTGTTTAAATGGTATAAAATAGTCGGAGAAAATGCACTACACCGCACGAATACAAAGTTTATACAGCGTTTTTCTTACGTAGAACAAGAGGTGCTACGGAGTGGAAAAAAATGGGAGGATTTTACTCTCGGCGAACTTGATGAATTTTGGGAAGCGGCAAAGGTGAAACTTTAATCGAATGATTAAGTTAAAAGAATACTATTTTTAAGGGAGGTTCATCATGAACAAAACTGAATTAATCGCAAGTGTTGCAGCAAAAGCTGAGTTGACAAAAAAAGATGCTGAAAAAGCAGTAAAAGCTTTATTCGATACAATCGGCGAAGCATTAGCAAAAGAAGAAAAAGTACAAGTAATTGGCTTCGGTACTTTCGAAGTTCGTACACGTTCTGCTCGTACAGGCCGCAACCCACAAACTAAAGAAGAAATTCAAATTCCTGCTTCCAAATCTCCAGCTTTCAAAGCAGGTAAACAATTAAAAGATCTTGTGAATGGTCCAGCTACACCAGTTCGCAAAAAATAATTGATACGAACTAATTAGAGCTCTAACACATTGGTTAGGGCTCTTTTTTTATAAACAGCTATCCATAAAAAAGTCATACATATTACAGTCGTAGTTTACGTTAATACAGGAATGCTTCATTTGGATAGAATCGGTAAAAGGGGGGTGGAAAGTTTTGTATCTCTCTTAAATTGTGATAGAATAGGAGTAATGTAATATGTGACTGAGTTCTACTCAAAGGGCAAGGAATAGGTTAGAGGCTATCTAAGGAAAGGAGGTCGCATGGGACAGCGCATTTTAATTGTATCGGCTTCGATTGGCACGGGGCATACACAAGCGGCATTGGCCATTCAAGAATATTGGGAACAACAAGATCCGACAGCTGAGATACACCATGTGGACTTCTTGGGAAAAGATACCTTTTCTTTTGATAATTTATTGAAAGAAACCTATTTTAAAATGCTAGATTTTTTTCCATTCCTCTATGATATTGTCTATCGTTGGTCTGGAGGGGAATGGAAGGGCAGCGTAGCCCAAACGGTGGTATCTTGGATGCTGAAGAACCGTATGGAAAAACTCATTCAAAAAGAAGAACCCGATTTAATCGTGTGTACCCATCCATTTCCTTGCGGCGCAGCCAGTGTACTCAAACGGCATAAGAAAATCGATATTCCCATTGCGGCTGTGATGACAGATTTTGCAGCCCATCAATTTTGGCGCTATGAGGAAGTAGATGCCTACCATGTAGCTACGCCTGCTATGGTATACGAACTATTAAATATGGAAGTGCCCCTTGAAAAAATTCATGTTACAGGCATACCGATTATGCGACACTTTTACGAGCCTTTAACAGAGCCTTATGGTAGTGAGTCATGTAAACGGATCCTTCTCATGGGGGGCGGATTAGGCCTAGGCTGTGTAGAAGAGGCGTTACAACGCTTAGATAAGGTGCCAGGCATTGATGAAATTCATGTGGTAGCAGGATTAAATGATGCTCTCTACAATTCCTTACATCGTATCAAGGATTCCTTAGAACGACCTATTTATATTTATGGCTACACCAATGAGATCCCTAACCTGATGCGAAAAGCGACATTGCTCGTGACTAAACCAGGGGCACTGACCTGTATGGAAGGGGTTACTATTGGAGTACCAATGGTCTTCTTTAATGCTATTCCAGGGCAAGAAGAAGCCAATGCAGAATTGTTAGAACAAAAAGGCTGTGGTAAATGGGCTCGCCATATCGAGAACCTCGATGATGTAGTCGGGGCGTTATTACAGAATCAAGAACGATTACAGGCCATGCATGAAGCGGCCAAAGCATGGCAAGTGGATGGCGCTGAAGAAATTGTCAAAGCCTGTCAAAAAATGATTCATACATAAAAAAAGACAAAACAGAGAGTATCTGTTTTGTCTTTTTTGTGCTCTTATTCAGTATAGGAGTCCATTTCAGAATCATAACGTTCAATATTTTCTTGGCGAATCTCTTGTAATGTATCTAGTAATTCTTCCGCACTTTCCACACGTAAGAATAAATCTTTCAACTCGTCACCATTTGGAAGCGTTACACTCCATTGAAATGTATCATTATCATCATACACGGATACAATAATAGGCGTATCCATTGATGTAGGAATGCGACCATCATCATCAGAAACAATGGCGTATTGACCAGCTTCCTCTTCGCTACCATCCGATAGCTCGTATAACAGTACGTCTCGTTCATCAACTTCTACAATTTCAAAACCAATATTTTCAAACTCTTGCTGAACCGTGTCAGTGTCCATGATAACCTCCTTGTAATTAATACGCATATTACGTTTATTCTAATCTATGAAAGTAGGTGTGTCAATGGAAGAATCACTGTTTACAAAGTTATAAAATTTAGATATGATAATTAAAAAGGAGGTATTACCATGGAAAAAGTATTAGATGTTGCTAATTATATAATTACTCGGTACAAATATGTCTCTGGTGTTACCATCGATGAACTGAAACTACATAAGCTTCTTTATTTTGTTCAAAGAGAAACAATTGCTATTACTGGATATCCTATGTTTAAGGAAGATTTAGAAGGGTGGAAGTATGGCCCTGTGAGCCCTGTAGTTCGCAATTATTTTACAGATGAAGGGTTATCGTTTGTAGATGAAAAAGAATTAGCCAGTGAAAATCAATATATCGTTAATAATATCATACATCAATATGGGGGATTTGAATCGTGGAAGTTAAGTGATTTATCACATCAAGAATATTCATGGAAACAAGCACGTATAGGAGTAGCCCCATTAGAAAATGGTAATCACATAATAAAAATTGAAGACATATATAAGGATGCTCAAAAGATTCGACCTTATGACTCAGTATACGATATGTATTATGATGAATTTGATGATGCGGAGGTTATGTGATGATTGGCGATTTTTGTTTAGCAATATTTCCGTATTATGACGTGAAACTTAGAAAAAATAAGTTTAAGTATCGCCCCAGCCTTGTCATAGCCGAGGCAGGACAAAATGATTGGGTTACTTTACCTGTGTCAAAAGTTTCACATAGTAAATGTATTGATTTAGAATATGATGTAAGGTTAGTACCTACGGATTATCCATTGATGAATCTATCTTGTATCTCGTATATAAGATCGCATAAACAAACAGTGACTCATCATGCGGCTATTACAAAAATTATTGTTAATATAAAGAAAGAGTATCCCGAATTATATAAAATGGTGATAGACAAGGTTGAGAAGAAGTATAGAGAAAACATAGCTGAAGCTAGAGGATGAGTGGTTTATTATATTTTATAAAGCTTGAATATAAAAAGGGGTTGTAACGAACATGTACAAGTACATTTCGATACAACTCCTTTTCATTCATACAAACTAAACAGAAACAGGGATGTAAAAAAATATCATTATACTTGGGAGAATATGAGAAAGGAAATATACATAGGCATATGAATATTTTAACCTTACAACAAATAGAAAAATCATATGGCACTCGGTTGCTATTTAAAGATGTCAATGTCACCATTGCTTCGCACCATCGAATTGGTCTTATTGGAGTGAATGGAACGGGAAAGACCACGCTATTACAAGTCCTAGAAGGGACGGCAGAGCCAGATAAGGGCGATATCGAACGCAATGGAAAGGCCACGATTCATCGATTGGAACAAGATCCTTATATCGATGAGTCAGGGACGTTACTAGATAATGTCTTATTAGGAGAGCTCCCAAAGCTAACCTTAGTACGAGACTTTGAAAGAGCCTTGGAGGAGCCAGAGTCTCCAGCGTACATGAAACTGTTGGCACGAATGGATGAAGAAGAAGGTTGGATTGTAGAGCAAGAAGCGAAGATGATTCTAACCCGCTTAGGCTTTCACGATGTGTATGGACTAGCAAAGAATTTATCAGGCGGGCAGCGACGTCGGTTGGCGTTGGCAAGAGCCTTGGTGTACCCTTGTGACCTATTATTGCTGGATGAACCTACAAACCATTTGGATGAAGCCACCATTGAGTGGTTGGAATTGTATTTGAAAGATAGAAAAGGGGCGGTGTTACTAAGTACGCACGATCGCTATTTCTTAGATGCCGTATGCAATACCATTTGGGAATTATCGAACCAAACCATTTATGAATTTCAAGAAACGTATGAAACTTACGTATCGCTAAAAGAAGAACGAGAAGCACAATTAGATGCCATCGAGGAAAAAAGACGGAAACTGATTGCCAGTGAATTACAATGGGTGCGTCGTGGAGCGAAAGCCCGTACAACTAAGCAAAAAGCTCGATTGCAACGGTTTGAGCAATTGAAGGCAATGGAAAAACGACAAAAAACAGGCACCGTAGATCCTATTGTACTAGCTTCTCGTTTAGGTAACACTATTTTTGATATAGAAAAAATATCCTTTTCCTACGATACAGGTCGCGACGTGATTCGAGATTTTACGTATCATATGGTGCGCCATGATCGCATTGGCATCGTAGGTCCTAATGGCATTGGCAAGACCACATTGATGAAACTATTCCAAGGTGAGTTAACACCAACACAGGGAACAATGGGGCGAGGGGAAACCGTCAAGATTGGCTACTTTTCACAGACCCTCCCGGTATTTAAAGAAGACCAACGTGTGCTGGATTACATCCGAGAAAATCGTTCCTACTTGCACCTACCAGATGGCAGCTCTTTGAGCGCAGGACAATTGTTGGAACGCTTTTTATTTCCTCCCTCCCATCATGGGTTGCCTATCCGTAAACTGTCGGGTGGGGAGAAACGTAGATTGTTTTTGCTTCGCATTTTAATGGATGCACCCAATGTGCTCCTCTTAGATGAACCGACCAATGATTTAGACATTCCTACCTTAGAAGTGTTAGAGGACTTTTTGGACTCCTACAGTGGCATCGTGATTACCGTATGCCATGATCGATACTTTTTGGACCGTGTGGTGGACAAGCTATTTGTATTCACTGGGGCAGGTCACATTGAGGTGTATCATGGGGGCTATTCCGACTATGAAGCGGATGAAACCAAGTCCATTGGTGGCGATACAAAACGAGGTGTGTTACGCCATGCTGTGGAAGTAGGCACCAACAGTACTGTTTCCAAATCACGCACGGATCATGAAAGTCACAGCCTAAATACAGAGGATGGTACTGTAGATAGGGATATGACTGATCCGACACCTACTACTGAAAGTAATACCGTGGATAGGATAGGGCAAGATACAAATATACCTAAAAAGAAACTGACCTTAGGTGAAGAGGCTGAGTTAGCACAGCTAGAACTTAGAATTTCTGAACTAGAAGGTTTGGTGAAAGCCTATGATGCGATGATTGCGCAAGGTGGCAGTGATTATAGTGCTATTGAAAGTACGGTACGAGACCGTGAACAAGCAGTCGAAGAGCTAGAGATGAGTACATTGCGTTGGTTAGAACTAGAAGAGCGAAAGTAACAGTTCTTAATGGGTTAGCTATATACTTTTCATACATTTATAAAAAGATTAACAAATGAAAAAGTATATCCATTTTAAAAGACTTTTAAAAATTTACAAATTGAATAATTTATGTTACGCTTGTCACAAGAGTAGAGAATGATAGTGATTGTTGATACTTTGCCGTGTCAAGAGAGGTAACATGGATACTCCCAATGCATAGGCTAGTGTCGATACGTATCAGAACTACTCAATCTATGGTTTCTTTTTTAGAAAAGGAGTAGTATCATGAAAAAACATTTAGCAGTATTAGCAGCAACAGCAGTATTGGGTGTGACTTCAGCATTTGCAGCAAATCCTTTCTCTGATGTGACACCACAAGATTGGGCGTACCAAGCCGTAGCTCAATTAGCATCCCAAGGTATCGTGAATGGTTACCCAGATGGCACATTCCAAGGACAAAACAACATCACTCGTTATGAAATGGCTCAAATGGTTGCAAAAGCAATGACTCGTCAAGGTCAAGTTGACGCTGAACAAAATGCGATTATCAACCGCTTAGCTAACGAATTCTCCGCTGAATTGAACAACTTAGGCGTACGTGTTTCCACATTGGAAAACAAAGTAGGCAACTTTAAATTCACTGGTGATGCTCGTTTGCGTTATAGACAATTAGATGGGGACGTATATAAAATTGCAGTTCGCGATGGTGCTGGCTTAAAAGGTGAAGCATTAGATAAAGAAAAAGAAGCGGTACGTGCAAACTATAAAGTAATTAAAGATCATGAAGCTAATTTAGCAACGGCAGAAAAAGAACTTAAAGATGCTAAAGATGCCTTGGCGAAAGCCACTGAGACAGATAAAAAAGAGAAAACTGAAAAAGTAGCAGCAGCAGAAAAAAAATTAGCTGACGAAACTATGGCATTAGATAAAGCTACTACTGGTTTATTCAAAAATGCAAGTATGCTAGATCGTTCTAAATTCGACTACCGTGCACGTATCAACTTTGATGCCACAGTAAACAAAGATACAAAAGCAGGTATCCGTGTAGTAGCAGCCGATAAAGAATTTGGTAGTGCAGATAGTACAAATGTAACAGTAGATACTGCATACGTACAACATAACTTCGGTAAATATGCTACTGTAACTGCTGGTCGTCATGATGTTGCGTTTGGTGCAGGTATGACATATGATGATACATTCGATGGTGTAACTGCTACAGTAGGTACAGATGCGTTGAATGCAGGTATTACATATGGTTATGCAGCAGGTTTAGGATTTAATGCTGTCAAAGGTATGACTTCTGAAGTAGTTGCAAAAGGTGCAGACAAAAAAGAAACTGTGATGCATCCAGCACAACGTTTCACAGCATCCATTATGGGTGAGGACGGTAAAGCAAGCCCTGAATTAACTGTACTACAATTAAATGGTAAAGTGGGCCCTGTGAATGTGGGTGGTTACTATGCAAAAGTAAACGGTCATCAAATAGATGCTATGTTAGAAGGACAAGCAAATGTATTAGGTGCTTTCGTTGGTGTTCCAATGGAAGATCGTCCAACAGTAGGTGATAGCCTTGATTCTTATGGATTCCATGCAGATGCTATGTTAGGTAAAGATGTAAAAGTAGAAGGCGAATTTGCTCGATTCAAAGACATTAAACATTCTAATGCTTGGGCAGCGGGCTTATCCTATGGTCATTACAACATGGCTAAAGCAGGTACATGGATGACGAAAGTACAATACTTTAACTATGATAGCTATGCACCAATCTTCTCTACAACATTCGTAACACCATTCACTCAAAACTATAAAGCTTGGATGGTAAGTGGTAAATATGCGATTGCTAACAATGTTGGTTTAGCTGCGTATGCAACAATTGATTCCAAAGACAAACAAGGTCATGAAGTACCTAACTTTGTTCGCACAGAAATCAACTACAAATTCTAAGGCGGTAGTGGATCAAAAAAAAGAACTCCTTCGGGGGTTCTTTTTTTGCTTTACATAGGATAAAGAATTGATAGGAACCCTATGTATAACAAGGACTGTATGATATAGAAAAAGTTAAATATTATTTGCAATTCATTAGATAGTATGGTACCATAAAATAAATATCTAGGTGGATATAGTAAAGGTATTGGTGAAATCAAAGTTGAACAAAAAGAGGAAACATGGACACTCTTATATAACTCGATGAGAAAGTAACCAATATCATTAGTCTATCCTAGGGATATTAGGTTATTTTTTATTTTCATTGAGAGGTAATTATCATGAAAAAACATTTAGCAGTACTTGCAGCAACAGCAGTATTGGGTGTGACTTCTGCATTCGCAGCTAACCCATTCTCTGACGTAACTCCACAAGATTGGGCGTACCAAGCAGTAGCTCAATTAGCTTCCCAAGGTATCGTTAACGGCTATCCAGATGGAACTTTCCAAGGTCAAAACAACATCACTCGTTTCGAAATGGCTCAAATGGTAGCAAAAGCTATGACTCGTCAAGGTCAAGTTGACGCTGAACAAAATGCTATCATCAACCGTTTAGCTAACGAATTCTCCGCTGAGTTGAACAACTTAGGCGTACGTGTTTCCACATTGGAAAACAAAGTAGGTAACTTTGCATTCACTGGTGATGCTCGTCTTCGTTACCAAGGTTCTCATACAGAAGAAAATCTTTATGTAAATGAAGAAGACAGCACATCTCCTAAACGTTCTAAATTCGACTACCGTGCGCGTGTACAATTCGAAGCAACTGTAAATGACAATACTAAAGCAGTAGTTCGTCTAGCAGCTGGTGATAAAGAATTTGGTGCAGCAGGCAACCCTGAAACAACTGTAGATCAAGTATATGTTCAACATAACTTCGGTAAATATGCTACAGCTACAGTAGGTCGCCAAGATTTAGTAATCGGTAGCGGTCTTACATATGATGGAGCATTTGAAGGTGCACAAGCTACTGTTGGTAAAGATCACTTAAATGCAACTGTTGCATACGGTCATATGCTTGATGGCGATTTAGATGAAGCAGTATTAGGCGAAGGTAAAACTCCTGAAGTAACTACATACCAAGTTAACGCTAAATTAGGTAAATACGTAGATACTAAAGCATATTATGTAAACTATCATGGTGACTTGTCCGAAAACTATTTCGGTGCTGCTGTAGATACAAAATTCGGCCCACACAACAAAGTTTGGGTTGGTGGCGAATACGCTCGTTTTGAAAGCCGCGGGGAAGCAGGTGAAGGTTGGACTGCAGGCGTTGGTTATGGCACATATGACATCGCTAAACCAGGCACTTGGGGTGTGAAAGCTCAATACTTCCGTTTAGGCGAAGAGTCTGTAGCAACAGCTCCAACATGGAACTTACCTGCAATTTCCACATATGATTTCCGTGGTTGGTTAGGTACTGTAGACTACGCAGTAGCTAAAAACGTAGGTTTAACATTAAACGCACAATTACGTGGTAAAAACTTAGATGGTTATGAATTACCAGATTACTACCGTGCAGAATTAAACTACAAATTCTAATCTTAGAATGACTATAGAAAAGAACTCCTTCGGGGGTTCTTTTTTTGTGTTATTTGCAATAATAAGATGTTTTATGGTAATATAGAGATAATCCAGGTGGATATATTAAGGTATTGTAGAATTTCAAAACTATATAGATGTGAGGAAACAAGGATACTCCATTGAAAGATTGTTAGAAAGAATGCACGACCAAGATTGACACTTGGGTTACGTGTATTTTTTTATTTTCATTGAGAGGTAATTATCATGAAAAAACATTTAGCAGTATTGGCAGCAACAGCTGTATTGGGCGTGACTTCTGCATTCGCAGCTAACCCATTCTCCGATGTAACTCCACAAGATTGGGCATACCAAGCAGTAGCTCAATTGGCTTCCCAAGGTATCGTTAACGGTTACCCAGATGGAACTTTCCAAGGTCAAAACAACATCACTCGTTTCGAAATGGCTCAAATGGTAGCAAAAGCTATGACTCGTCAAGGTCAAGTTGACGCTGAACAAAACGCTGTGATCAACCGTTTAGCTAATGAATTCTCCGCTGAGTTGAACAGCTTAGGCGTACGTGTTTCCACATTGGAAAACAAAGTAGGCAACTTCAAATTCACTGGTGATGCTCGTTTACGTTACACTGGTAATGATACAGACACATATACTTATAAATTAGATAAAGAGGGCAATGAGGCAATTACGCCAAATAATAAATCTAATTTTGACTACCGTGGCCGTGTACAATTCGAAGCAACTGTAAACGATAACACAAAAGCAGTAGTACGTGTAGCAGCTAGCAAAGAATTTGGTGCAGCAGGAAGCCCTTCTACATCTATCGATCGTGTATATGTACAACACAATTTTGGTAAATATGCAACAACTACAGTAGGTCGTCAAGACTTATTTATCGGCAATGGCTTAACTTATGATAGCGACTTTGAAGGTGCTGCAGTAAAGTTTGGTAAAGATACATTGAATGCATCCGTAGCATATGGTTATGCAACTGATATGGCATTCAAAATGGTAGCTGGGAATGAAACTGATACTATCGTTACAAAAGCTCCTTTGTTCAACGAAGAACAAAAAGATAATGCACAATTAGTAGTTTTCCAAGTAAACGGTAAACTAGGTAAAGATGTAAAAGCAGGTGCGTTCTATACTAGAGTAGGAGCTACTGATGCAACTGAAGCGTTCTCTCGTACAGTGTTAGCTCCAGTAGGTACAGCACTTAAAGATAAATCTTTAGACTTCTATGGCGTACATGCAAATGCTAAATTAGGATCTAAAGTAGCTGTTGATGGCGAATTTGCAAAATTCAGAGAAATTAAACATTCTAATGCTTGGACTGCAGGTGTTACATATGGTAACTACAATATGAAAAAACAAGGTACTTGGTCCTTGAAAGCGCAATACACTAGCTTAGGTGAATTTGCACCGGTATTTGCTTCTACTTACTGGGCTCCAGCTAACCAAAACTTAAAAACTTGGTCTGTACAAGGTAAATATGCAGTAGCTGACAATGTTGGTTTAGCAGCATACACTACTATCGATGCAAAAGATCAAGAAGGTAACAAAGTTTCCAACTTCTATCGTGCAGATCTTAACTACAAATTCTAATTGGATAGTGTATATGAAAAAGAACTCCTTCGGGGGTTCTTTTTTTGTGTTTTGCAATATGGAAGAGGCTAGAAGTAATTCTAAGTAAATAGGTGCTATTATAAGTAGCTAGCATCAATATATTGATTGCAAATATAATGGGAGTTACTATGAAATCAATGATGGTACATCGTATATAAGTAGACTTGAGACGTATTATAGAGCCAATTTATGTAACCGAGCTTTACATTTGATTAAGCCCCGATCATGTTGCTTTGATACCTATATAGGTGAAAATTATAAGTACACATAATGTTTAAAAAAGTGAAAAAGATTGCATTTAAACATCTACTGTGATATTATATGTACATATCAAATACAGATAGTGTGGATTAATTATTGAATTGTGTTACTACAATGTGAGGAAACGTGGACACTCCATGGAAAAGTAATATGAGGATATAAGCAATCTACCTGAATGTAGGCGATAGGTTTATATTTTTTATTTTTCAATGAGAGGTAATTATCATGAAAAAACATTTAGCAGTATTGGCTGCAACAGCAGTATTGGGTGTTACTTCTGCATTCGCAGCAAACCCATTCTCCGATGTAACTCCACAAGATTGGGCATACCAAGCAGTAGCTCAATTGGCTTCCCAAGGTATCGTTAACGGTTACCCAGATGGTACTTTCAAAGGCCAAAACAACATCACTCGTTATGAAATGGCTCAAATGGTAGCTAAAGCTTTAGTTCGTCAAGATCGTGTTGACGCTGAACAAAATGCTATCATCAACCGTTTAGCTAACGAATTCTCCGCTGAATTGAACAACTTAGGCGTGAAAGTGAATACATTGGAAAACAAAGTAGGCAACTTCAAATTCACTGGTGATGCTCGTCTTCGTTACACAGGCGAAAATGATGCTCGTGAATCTAAATTTGAATACCGTGGTCGTGTAAAATTCGAAGCAACTGTGAATGATAATACTAAAGCAGTAGTTCGTATCGCAGCTGAAAAAGAATTTGGTGCGGCGGGTGCTCCAGCAGTAGAAGCTGATCAAGTATATGTTCAACACAACTTCGGTCAATATGTAACGGCAACTGCAGGTCGTCAAGACTTAACAGTTGGTAACGGTTTAGCATATGATGATACTTTTGAAGGTGTTGTAGCAACAGCTGGTAAAGATAAATTGAATGCAACAGTTGGTTACGGCTATATCTTAGCAGGTGCTGATGGTTCTGTGTTCAAAACAGCTAAAACTGCTGCTGAAAATCATGAAGTAAACTCCTACCAAGTAAACTACATGCCTGTAGAAAATGTAGCTGTAAAAGGTTATGCAGTAGACTTCCATAACAATAAAGCTGGTAAAGTAGAAAAAGACTTCCATGGTGCAGCAGTAGATGTAAACTTCGCTGGTCATAACAAAGCATGGATTGGTGGTGAGTATGTACGTGCTGAACAATCCGGTGCTAATGGCGAAGCTTGGACTGCAGGTTTAGGCTATGGCGAAGCTGATAAAGCTAAAGTTGGTACTTGGGGCGTAAAAGCACAATACTTTGATGTAAAAGATGGTGCTCCAATCTACTCTAGCACTTGGAACTTTGTAAAAAAAGGTCAAAAAGGTGTTTTAGCAACTGTAG
Source organism: Veillonella sp. CHU110 (assembly GCF_003992255.1). Taxonomy (NCBI): domain Bacteria; kingdom Bacillati; phylum Bacillota; class Negativicutes; order Veillonellales; family Veillonellaceae; genus Veillonella; species Veillonella sp. CHU110. The sequence continues at coordinate 18,645 of NZ_RQVA01000017.1, forward strand.
ACTACACAGTAGCTAAAAACGTAGGTCTTTCCGCTTACGCAACAATCGACACTAAAGATCAAGCTAACAAAGAAAAACCTGAATCTTACCGTGCAGAACTTAACTACAAATTCTAATTTGTTAGTTATACATATAAAAAAGAACTCCTTCGGGGGTTCTTTTTTTGTCTATAGCCATATTAAGATTCCTATATACAACTAGGTAGTAAGCTGCTGTTGCATTGGGCTGGTATAGTAAGGGATATATTCTTCATGGTACTTTCATCTAACTTGATTTTATTCATCATGCTAGATATGTATGCATAAATAGATATGATGTCAAAATAAACTTTCATTAATCAAAATGTTAAAATATGATATACAATGAATTGTATTTACAGTGGCATTGTGATAAGATAAAGTCAATAGAAATAGGTATAGGAAAATGTTTGATGATATGTATTTGCATGTGAGGAAACAGGGAAACTCCATTTACAAATATATGGATATTAAAATGATAATGTATTGTACCTATTTTATATTTATGTAGTAGGGTTATATGTGAGGTATAAATTATGAAAAAATATGTAGCCGTGTTAGCAGCGACAGCTGTACTAGGTGTGACATCTGCTTTCGCAGCGCACCCATTTTCCGATGTAACAGCGCAAGATTGGGCGTACCAAGCCGTTGAACGTTTAGCTGCAGAAGGCGTTATCGAAGGCTATCCTGATGGGACTTTCAAAGGGCAACGCAACATCACTCGTTATGAAATGGCGCAAATGATCGCTAGAGCCGATGCGCATAAAGATGAAGTGACAGCAGAGCAAAAAGCGACTATCCAACGTTTGGCTATAGAATTCGCTAACGAATTACAAGCATTTGGCGTTCGTGTGAATAAATTAGAAGATCAAGTAGGGAACTTTAAATTTAGTGGGGATGCGCGTGTAAGATATAGAAATATAGATTTTAAGGGCACAAAAAATACCTCATTTGATAAGTCTGGATTTACGTATCGAGCTCGTGTGAAATTTGAAGCAGAAGCAAATGATAAAACAAAAGTAGCTGTACGTCTTTTCTCCGGAGATACTACGTTTTCTCCTGAGCAGTCCTCAGGTGGACCACAAGGTGATGAAGGAAATGGCATAGATGAAGCTTATATTCAATATAAATTGAATCAACATGATACAGTAACAATTGGTAAATTTGATTATGTCATTGGAAATGGCTTATCTTATGATGAGGATCTAAGAGGGCTTGTGCTTAAACATGAAACCAAAAAACTTGATGCTATTTTAGCTCTTGGGTATGTAAAATCAAATGATAAAGAAGTGTCTGTGTATCAATTAAACTATCGCCCAAGTGATAATGCTGAACTTAAAGGCTTTTATGTAGATCGTCACGGTTCAAAAAATAATGGGGTGGAAACTAAGAGAACTACAGATATATTTGGAACATCATTAGATCTTAAACTTGGTCATCACCATAATATTTGGTTAGGTGGGGAATATGTCAGAAAGGTATCTCAAGGGGCTAGTGGCGAAGCTTGGACGGCAGGCATCGGTTATGGTAATGCAGATATTACTAAAAAGGGCACTTGGGGAGTAAAAGTACAATATTTTAACTTTAAAAGAGAAACATTTGTAAAATATACAACATGGAATACACCGACACATAGAGTTGGATTTGATGAGAGTGGGCGTGCCGACTATAAAGGGTGGTTGGCGACAGTGGATTATACACTAGCTAAGAATGCTGGGGTATCTGTATATGCTGGATATCAAAGCAAGAGACAAGATGGTGAAAAACTTCCGAATTATTATGGTGTAGATCTTAACTACCAATTCTAATCTACTAACAGCATATGTTATACAAAAGAACCTCTTCGGGGGTTCTTTTACTTTCCACAGAGAAAGACTTATTTATAGATAATGTCTACCATAGAGTAGTATTTAGATATACTATTTACCATGGTAGATTTTTTCGTATTTATATCTTAGACTTTTACAGACGATGATTCGTGATGTATACGGATAGAGAAGATAGTATGTATGGTAAGGGAGATAGTATGTACGAAAAGAACATATGGGATAAGAGTGACTAGGTTTGCCCCACAATCAATTATAATCTGCACATTACAATCCCTAGGAACCATGATATAATATATCTATATGTATTATTCATATCATTTCTACAAGAAACGGAAGGTGTTATGATGAATGATTGGTTATTTTCTATTATCAATGGCATGGCGAACAAGCTTGCCATCATAGATGCATTGATGATACTTAGCTCTAAACTGATTCCATATCTCTATATACTTATTTTAGGCTGGTTATATGTGAAAGGATTCCGACAAGGCAATTTCAAACTTCGTGGTGAAAGTTTCGCCACAGGGGTGCTCTTAGTGCTTTGTCTTATTGGTAGTTTTATTCTAGGGTCTATGTTCTACGAAAATCGACCATTTGTGGATCACCAAGTGAATCTTATCGTGTCTCATGCAGCGGATGCTAGTTTTCCTAGCGATCATGCAGTGGGGACTATGGCCATTGCTAGCGGTATCTTGTTCTATCATTGGAGTTTGGGAACAAAGATGGTCTATGGCTCTATCCTCGTAGGCTTTTCTCGCGTGTTTGTAGGCAACCATTATCCTGGGGATATATTGGGTGCTTTCATCCTCGTATGGATAATTACTGCGGTCTATAATAAAACGATTCGCCGAGGGGTGGTTCGTGCCTATAAAAGATTAGATAAACGATTGATGGGCGAGTATATGCGGAGATTTCCGAGACGTCAGAGATAGGAATATATGCTAAGATGGTATATAACTAGGATATGAAGTATAAACTTTCTTATACTGAGAGTAACATAGAAAGGACGGTGATAGCCGTCCTTTTTGTGTTTATTTGGTGTACTTAATATTGCTATATAACATCTGAAGTGTTAAAATTAACCTATAAGGTTAATTTATTAACTTTAAGGCAGGTGATGCTTTGAATATAGTATATAAAACTAGAAAATTAGAAAAAATATGTGAAGATAAAAAATTTTCGGTAAAATCTTATGGGATTGATATGGCTAATAAAATTAAACTTAGGATTAATGAGATTAGGGCATCTGATTCTGTAGAGGAAATGATACAATATCAAATTGGGCGATGCCATGCATTGGTAGGTGATAGATTTGGAGAGTATGCAGTAGATTTGGTGCAACCATTTCGGTTGATTTTTATTAAGGATGATGATACTAAACAAATTAAAGTTGTAAAAATAATGGAGATAACAGATTACCATAAAAAGTGATGCAATAAGGGGCGAAATATGGACAGTAAATCATATATTGCGGTTCCACCAGGTGAATCGATACGAGAGCAATTAGATATGCGATATATGAGTCAAAAGGAGTTTGCCTTACGTATGTCGATGTCGGAAAAACATGTGAGCAATTTGCTGAACGGCAAGGTAAGTTTAACCAATGAGGTGGCAAATCGATTGGAACGTGTGTTAGGGGTGCCAGCTCGATTTTGGAATCGTTTAGAAACTTTGTATCGAGAAGATCTACGTAAGGTTGAGGCGGAAAATTTGGCTGATAAGGAAATTAACTTTATTAACAGTTTTCCGTACAATGACATGGTAAAAGTTCATATGGTTGAGAAAGCTAGCAATCATGTAGATAAGCATGTGAACTTATGTCAGTTTTTTGAAGTGGCTAATTTGAGCTTATTAGATGATATACGTATATGGCCGATTGCTTGTCGCCAATTGGGAGATACTGATAAAGCTATGCGTGCAAAATTAGTGATAGCTCAGTATGCTAAGTTGGAGGCTAGAAGTATTTCTGTAGATACCTATAAAAAGGATAAAATAGATAAGGCCTTACACAGGTTAAAACAATATACTAAGTATGAAAGCTTTGATTTCTTTGAAGAGATACAGACACTATTAGCTCGATGTGGTGTTGCTTTGGTATTAGTGCCACATATTCCAGGGGCATTTTTACAAGGATTGTCTTTTATTGATGAAAGTAGTAAAAAAATCGTAGTAGGTATTACACTGCGACAAAAGCGAGCGGATGTATTTTGGTTTACCCTATATCATGAATTGGTGCACGTTATGGAAGGACACCTACATAGGGTAGAGGGCCTTTACAGGAATGATGAAAGTATAGCTGACACCGTAGCAGGCAATTGGTTAATTGATTCAGAGGCATATCATACATTTGCGAATCAATCTAAGTTGAGTATTCGTGATATACAGGAGTTTGCAGATGCACAAGAGATAGGTATATCCTTAGTCATTGGAAGGCTACAAAAAGATAAGATTATAGGGTATAATCAATTTACGACATATATTGCCACATATAGTGCATAGGAGGTTAGTTATGAATTTTGAAAGTTCTGCAGGTCCACAACAGTATAGTGATTCTGTGTATGAGGTTGTATTTACACCGGTTTTAGAGCGTCCAGAGTACCAAGGGGAGCCGATTCGTGCTTTGTTGTTGGAATTACAGGAAAAAATGGGTGAATCCGATTTTAATCAGTACATTAACAGTTTAATTAGTGTGAAGTACAATGGTACTGCTTTATGGTTAATTACGAAAAGTGAACGGAATCGTACCCTCATTGAAGGTCGTTTCTTACCATTGCTTCGTGAAGTGTTCAAGGTAGCGGCACCTCGTATTATTTCACAACCATAACTACTGTATATGATAGTTGTTATACATACGGATTAGTGTATATTGGATAGGTTAGTATATTCCAAGATAGGAATTTTCTGTTCGACTTGCTTGATATACCCTATAAAATAACTGTGAAAGCTCTGTCTTAGGATGGAGCTTTTTTTGCTTTCAGATGAGGTAACTTTCATATTATTGAGAAAAATTATCATTGACATAATCCCACAGGTGACGTATGATAGGTAGTAAGAAGTGTGTGTTTATGTAACCCGAACGATTAAGAATTAATATGGAGGCATATATGAATCAACGTGGAATTGTGTTAGCAACATTTGGATCAATCTATGGAGATGCTGTAGAGGCATCAGTAGGAGCGATGGAGCGCCGCATTGCCGAGATGTATCCAGGTATAGAAGTGCGTCGCGTATTTTTGTCTGATGCATTAGTAGATAAATGGAATGAAAAATATGATACAAAGGTGTTCACTTTGAGTGGTGCCGTAGAAGATTTGGCGAGAAACGGTGTGACAGAATTATTCATCCAACCATTTGCGCTAGTCTGGGACCAATGTTATGTGCAAATGCGAAAAGAAGTGATGAAAGATGCGCATGAACGAGGATTGCGCGTGACAGTGGGCAAACCATTATTGAATTCCTTGGGCGTGAAGAACTATGCTGATGATTATTCCGATACGATTGAAGCGATTATCAAACATATTAACATTCGTGCATTAAATAAAAGCGTATTGTTGATGGCGAATGGTCAAAACCAATTGGAATATAGTGCGTTGCAATTGAAATGCTTGTACGGAGCGGGACAAAATGTTGTGGTATTCACAGCCAATGGATTTCCAAACTTTAAACAGGCTTTGACATTGTTAGAACGATTGGATCATCAAGAAGTACTAGTGGTGCCATTGGCATTGATTGGATCAGCACATTTGATGGACTATCTAGGGGGGGATCGTTCCGATTCCATTGCGACACTGTTGGGCCAACAAGGCTATGGCGTGTCCATATGGAACGAAGGCTTGGGGGAAAACCCATTTGTGCAAGAGCTTTTCGTAAAACATTTAGCACAAGTCATCCGAAGTGCAGAACGTCGTAACTTGCGCCAGCGTGAAGGCGACGGAAACGTGTCGGTGAAACAAGGAACATTTAGAACGGCATAACTTAGTCGAATCACTGATGGCCTAGGGTGTACAGAGGTAGGGATACCATCCTTGATGTAGCCAAAAAGCATTACAGTTTTATAAGAAACATACAAACGAGTCGCATACCATTGTGAGATATGGTATGCGGTTTTTTGATTGTTAGTGGGATATGGGGTATAATGAAAAATAAGAAATTAAGAAGATTAATGAATATGTAAAGTTGATTCATAATTGTTGATGGAGATACTATAAGGGTACAAAGGTATTGACAATAATAACAAATTTATGCTATAAAATAAGTAGTAAAACGGTATTGTCTTAGAACATACCACCGTGCCCGCTACTTATAGTAGCGGGTTTCTTTTTTGTGTGGGAGGGACATATGAAATATGATAAACCCTTTAAAACATATGATGAACAAATAGATATTTTGCAAAATAAGTATGGTGTTGTAATTGATGATTATGAGTTTGCTAAACATGCGCTTATATCTGTTTCATATAATGATCTAATTGGTAGTTTTAAGAATACCTTAAAAAAAGATTCGATTAATTTAAGTGAAATAACTATTGAATATTTATATGAATTACATTTGTTAGATAAGAGTGTGCAAGCATTTATCTTGAAGTATAGCTTGTTTATAGAGAATCTTTTTAAAAATGTAATGGCTTATACTATTGCATCATCATTTGGTGTGGATGCAAATAAATATTTGGATCCTAATAACTATCAAGTATATAGTGCAGGAACTGCTTTTAAAGAGAATGTTTTATCAGAAGTTTTGCCTATATTGATGGATGAAAAAGGCGGATATCAACCTACTAACTATTATGTAGAGATGCATAATCATGTACCACCTTGGATTTTATTTAAAAACATATCCTTTGGGGATTCAATAAATTTATATAATGTTCTAAAAAAAGAGCAGAAAGAAATGGTTATAGATTTATTGTTTAATAACGCTAATGCTATAAAGTATGATCAAAAAGTAGAAATTCTTCGTAATGGATTGAATAATATCAGAATTTATCGTAACTTAGCTGCTCATAATTTAAGTTTTACTGAATTTAGACTAAAAAAATCTATTCAACCCAAGCAGTTATATCAGGCATTACCAGGGTTAATTTATTTGACAGCAGATTTGGGACAACCTCTGAATATTGATAAAAAAGCTTGTAAAGGTTTATATTCTGTAGTTTTAATTATTTTGTTATTATTGAACACTAAAGACCTAAAATCAGTGTTTGTTACTGACTTTTTAAATACAGTTTTTCAGAGTTCCACAAGTGAGCGATTTCTTTTAAAGACATATTTATTTAACGATTACTGTAAGCTTACAGCAATGCCTAAAAACCTCTTTGAAAGATTACATAAATATCTCAAATTGTACGAAGATATATTATGATGAAGTTAAAATACATGAGAAGATTAAATTATGAATATTTTAGTAACTGGTGGCTGCGGCTTCATAGGTAGCCATTTTTTGCGATACATGATGAATACCTATCCAAATGATTCCTTTATATGCCTAGATGCCTTAACCTATGCGGGTAATGAAGAGAATATTAAGGATTTGCTCGGTGATGAGCGTTTGAAGCAGTATATTGGAACGATTTGTGATGCGAAGTTGGTGGAATCTATCTTTTCGACACACAAACCAGATATAGTGGTGCACTTTGCAGCAGAGACCCATGTGGATCGGAGTATTGCAGGTCCTCAAATCTTTTTAGAGACCAATGTAATGGGCACAGGTGTCCTGCTAGATGCATGCTTGCGACATGGTGGAGTGCGCTTTCACCATGTGTCGACAGATGAGGTGTATGGAGCATTGCCACTAGGCGAAGGTGAGGCTTTTACTGAAAGCGACCTATTACAGCCGACCAGCCCTTATGCATCATCTAAGGCATCTTCGGACCTTCTGGCATTGAGTTATTACAAGACCTATGGCCTACCTATGACCGTATCAAGATGTTCCAATAATTACGGAACTCACCAATATCCAGAAAAGTTAATTCCCTTAATGATACAAAAAGCATTACATGACGAACCATTGCCAGTCTATGGAGATGGACTCAACGTGCGAGATTGGATACATGTGCTAGACCACTGTAGGGGTATTGATACGATTCTCCAGAAGGGGATGCCAGGCGAGGTATATAACATAGGTGCCAATGAAGAAGTGGCTAATATTGACCTGGTGAAGCGGATACTGGACTGTTTAGAGAAAAGTTATGAGCTAATTACCTATATAGACGATCGATTGGGACATGATAGGCGATATGCCATTAATAGTGGAAAATTACGGACCTTGGGGTGGAAACCAGAGTATACGTTGGGGGATACCTTGAGGGAAGTTGTGGAGTGGTATAGATGGAATTAAGTATTTTGCAAGGGTTGCAACAAGATATCAAGATATTTTTGTTAGCACCTATTATAGAGGCTATTTTTAGAGCATGTTTTATCTATTTTTTTGCACCCAATAGGGAATACAAAGGTGCCGAGAAGCGGTGGTATGAGTGTTTCCGCTTTGGGTTTTGGTGGGGAATGGATCTAAATGCGTATGTATTATTAGTGCCGTTCGTATTCGTAACGTTACCATCCTTATGGTTAGAGTTGTTAATAATCTATGGAGATAGTATCCGAGCTGTATTTGGAGTTATGTATCTATTCCTTCTGTATGTGGCATTTTTAGGAAAGTTAATTTTCTATTATCATTATAAGGATACATATAATTCCAACTTAAGGTTAGGGAAGAATGCAGATAAGAGAAATTTATTAGATATTTTCTTTAATCAAAATCATGGATGGTGGATACTACTTTCATTACCAATCTATATAGGTATTACCTATGGAATTGTATCTTGGTTATTAGGTTTAGGTACGCTATCAGCACCAACTGTAGGTGAAATGTGGCTGTATGTAGTTATCAATGTAGTGATTACTATAGCTACGGTGGTTTTCTTTTATTGGATGCGGTATGGTGGTACGCTGCGTCATGATAAAAAGCCTGAATGGGATACAGTCCCTGAAGTTGTTAAGGAAGATAGATTCTTTGCTAAAGCATGCATTAGTGATCTGGTAGCTTTTAAATTAGCGTGGCGCATGCATCCACAGGAAATTCTAGAGCATACGGACGAGGAATCTAAGACGTTGCTTTCACCAATTATGAAAGTTGAGACTGACTTGGTACAATCGATTTGGAACTCTATGAGAAGGACTACTAAAGGGGCGCAGATTCAAAAACCAAAACGAATCTTTTTGATTATTGAGGAAAGTTACAGTCAATTTGCCTTCGATGCTGCGTATGAGGGGATTCCAATTGCGGAAGCGGGAAGAAAGATACGACAGCAGGAACATACAGTTTGTATCGATAATTTTTTAGCAGGAGGTTTGATATCGCAGCCTTCTATTAGTTCTTTATTTAACGGTATCTACGATGTAGATTTAGAATTAAATGAAAGATCCTACTTTTGGCGACATGCTTTACCAACATCATTACCAAAACAATTGGCAGGGATAGGATACCATTGTTCGTTGTGGTATGGAGGTTCACTATCTTGGGCTAGCTTAGGACCATTTGGCAAAGCAGCTGGCTTTCATGAGTTATATTCGGGATTTGATATTACACCTAAAGGGAGTCCTGCAACGTGGCTAGGTGTTTATGATCATCTTTTCTTTGAAGGAGTACAAAAGCAATTAGAAGTAGGCGAAGCCCACCCATACGAGTTTCATTGTATCTATACAACATCGAATCATGGGCCATTTAAGATTCCTATTGAGAAATATGGTTTTTCAAAAGATACATTACAAACACAATTGCCAAAGCACCTGCAAAGTTATGTAGCTGATATTGGGACCTATGCATACTGTGATTATTATCTAAATCATTTTGTAGAGTATTTACAGCATACATACGAAGATAGCTTAATTATTGTCACAGGGGACCATACGAGTAGATTGCCTACACCATGGGCAAACTCTGATAGAGTGCATACGTTGCGGGAAGATATAAGTACTGCTTTTTATATGCATCATAAAGAATTAGATAAGGATATGTTTTGTCATAGCACACATGGTTGTCACATGAATATATTACCAACAATTATGGAATTAATTGGACCAAAAGGTTATGAATATTTTAGTTTGATGCCATCTTTATTAGAAAAGCAAGGTATTATAGTGACGCCATATCACTGGATTGATGAAAATTGTATTGGTTTCTTTAGAGATCAACGTGTTGAGACGCTGGATGGAAAACCAATCACCGACTATGCAATAGACCGTGTAACTCAATTGCAGAAGGCTTATAAAGAAGTGACGGGAGCAATTGTTCGACAGTATCAGTAAATCTTAGTTGAATGGTATTCTATATCTTGATACAATAGAATAAGAATAAAAGACTATCGCTTAAGGCGATAGTCTTTCTTGTATAGGATGAAGATGAGGAGTTTAATGAGTACAGTTAGTGTATTAATTTTAACGAGAAATGAAGAAAAGCATATTCGGGATTGCATTGAAAGCTGTTTGCCGATTGCTAATGAGGTAATAGTTATTGATGATGGGAGTACCGATCAAACTGTTGCTATAGCAGAAGAGTTAGGGGCGAAGGTGGTCCAACATGCATTAGCACAAGACTGGGCACAACAACGAATGTTTGCCATAAGTCAGGCAACGTGTGATTGGATTTTGTTTGTTGATGCAGATGAAAGGATTTCATCAGAATTAGCTCAAGAGATACGATATGTGATTGATACAGGTGTAAAACAGTCCTTTACCATACAACGTGAAAATGTATTTCATCATAATCGCGCTACACATGGTGTATTGCGTCCAGATCGAGTTTTACGCTTAATGCCGAGGGATGGGGTTACTGTAACCGGTGCCGTTCATGAAACGATTGATAGTATTTACCCGGAGAAACTATTGCAGGGCTCTATGTATCATTACACATACGATACGTGGGAACAGTATTTTAATAAGTTTAATTCTTATACTACTGTGGCAGCAGAAGCCTATCGTACATCTAACAAATCCGTATTTTTTGTCAAAGATATTTTAATTAGACCTTTATGGGCATTTCTTAAAATGTATCTATTACAAGGTGGTTTTTTAGATGGAAAAATGGGCTGGGTGCTTTCGGTAAATCATTACTTTTATACGATGATGAAGTATGTGAAATTGTATCATTTATATAAATCTAATGGAGAATTATAATCAGATTAATTAGAAATTATATATAAATTTCGCAGACATAGATTAAAGGAGTCCTCATGCGAGTTGCTATATTAGAGAGTATTATTATGCCAGCAGGGCATGAAGTTGAATTTGATAGAATCCTTGTAAATGAAATGAAACGGCAAGGGCATGAGCCTATGTTTTTTGTGCCAAAGGGTTTTCCATTTAAAGTAGATTATGGCGCACCTGTTCATGAATTATCGGGGGGCCCTGTTGTCACTTACGCAGATGCTAATTGGTATCAAAAACTATGGCGATCCTTGCAACGTGAAAAACGACGTGTAAAATGGTTTACCCATGCTTGTGAATTAGCAAAGTCAGGTATATGTGACGCCATTATTATACCAACAGCTACGTATCGGTATGTACGCTCTTTGTTGCGCAGTGAACTTAAAAATTCTCCAGTACCAGTACATATTGTATTCCATGGCATGCGACCAGATGAAAAAGAAAACTTTGTGAAACAAGCTCGCCGTGTAGAACAATATGGAAATATTCATCTACACATTATTAGTTTGCGCGATGATATCAGTGATGTAGGATTACAAAATGTAGATGTCATAGTACCACCAGTATTTGCACCTGTTTATTATGATGTAGACTATGTAACTAGAAAGCCAGGACTTATTCGTATAGGATTCTTTGGACAATTTAGAAAGGAAAAACAGTTAGAGCCCTTTTTACAAGCTTTTACAAAAGCGCAGTTTTCGGTACCTGTTGAACTAGTTGTACAAGGTTCTACTCCTACTCCAGAGGATACCGCTGTATTTCAGGAATTAATAGCAAAGTATCAACGGATTCACAATATTACGTTCCGTCATGAAAATTTGATTGGAAAGGATTGGGAAGAGGCATTACTATCTGTAGATGCTATCGCTATGCCTTATGCAGCGGAAAGGTATCGCTATAACTGGGGGGCTATGTTGTTTACAGCCATTGGCTTTTATAAACCAGTGCTAGCATCGCAAGAATTAAATCCAGAGGTATTCGAACAATTTAAAATAGGAGTTAGAATCCAATCCTTAGAGGAGTCCGATATTATATCTGCTATGACGGAACTTGTGGAGCTATTAAGTGCAAGAAAAGATGAGACAAGACTAGAATTAGAAAAAGCGAATGAATTATATAGTCACGAGAAGTTAATTAAGGCTATTTTATAAGTTGTTTTAAACGTGAAAAGTTCTAGAAGGTGTAAATATCTCATGAATAGGCTCGATAAAAAGGTACTTTTTGTATTAGCAACGCCGATGCAAATTGTGACAGCACTACATATTATCAATTGTTATAATCTAAAAGCAGATATGATTTGTTTAGAAGATCATTTACCTAAGGCAAAAATATATGCTAATAGGTTAAGTCAACTTGAAATACTAGGGGAAGTGAAAGTAGTACCTTCTAGAGGTAATCAGGAACTATTGTTGCAAAGATATACTGAAATTTTTATTACAAACAATATTTTTTTGTGGAATTATCAAGAACAATTAATGCAATCGAAATCAGTTATATCTATCTTTGATGAAGGGAGTATGTGTTATTTAACTCGATTTATTGAAGAGTGTTATCGGTGTTGCAAGTGGCAGAATATATATTTGTATGAACCTAGGCTGGCGAACTTCTATGGTGATGCAAGATTTATTATCAAGGAAATTCCTAAAATACAGATAGAGAACACCGTACTATTAGAACAATTGAATAAGGTTTTCGAAGTTAATGCAAATGAAGTGTTGCTATCCGATGATGATACAATGCATGTATTTTTTTCACAACCGTTTGAACATGCATTATCTGTAAAAGCTAAATTGCGGAGAATTTTTAAGATTCGTCAATCCCACTCGAATTGGGAATATGTGTTGGATGCGCACAAAAAATATCAAAAAGATATCATAGAAAAAATACATAAAACTGTACTTTCCCTATATAGAAAGTTTCATCCGAGAGAGAAAGAAAGAGTATTAAACAAAAACACAATACAATGGGATTACCCGTGGGAATTATACTTGCTACATCACCCCCATACGAAGGTAGTTCAATATTCTTTGTTTTCCAGTGTCTTAACAGCTAGCTTTGTACTAGGTAATTCATACGATATAACAAATTATTATTTATATCCTATTGTAGTTAAAGAGTTAATCGAATCTGGATATACGGATGCTCTTGATAATGATTTATTAATATTTTTTGATCGGCTAGTGAAAGCAGGAAAGGTAATTCCTGTCTATTCCTTAGAAGAGTTAGAAAGGATAATCCAACATGAAGTTTAGTATCGGTCATATTGAAGTAGGTCGTGGATGTAGACCACTAGTTATTCCCGAGATAGGGATTAACCATAATGGCAGCTTATCCATAGCTAAAGAAATGGTCTATGCCGCATATACAAGTGGTGCTAGAATTGTAAAGCATCAAACACATATTGTAGAAGATGAAATGAGCTCTGCTGCTAAAAAAGTAATTCCAGGTAATGCAGATGTATCGATTTATGAAATCATGGAAAATGCAGCGTTAAGTGAATCTGATGAGTATGAATTGATGAAATATACAGAATCATTGGGAATGGAATTTATTAGTACGCCATTTTCTCGTGCAGCGGCGGAACGCTTGGAAAGCTTTGGTGTGAAAGCCTATAAAATTGGTTCTGGGGAAATGAACAATCTTCCTTTGATTCGACATATTGCCAAGTTTGGCAAGCCTATGATTGTATCCACAGGAATGAATGATTTAGAAAGTATTAAACGTACAGTATCTATTTTAGAAGAAGAACAAGTACCTTTTGCACTATTGCATACGACCAATTTGTATCCAACAAAACCAGAGTGGGTGCGTTTAGGCGCCATGCAGGAAATGATGGATGCATTCCCCCATATACCGGTCGGACTATCGGATCATACTGTTAATAATAATGCATGTATTGCTGCTATGGCATTAGGTGCAGTTATTTTAGAACGTCATTTTACAGACTCTATGGATCGAGTCGGCCCAGACATTGTTTGTTCAATGGATCCTAGTGCATTGGATGAACTATTGGGAGCAGCACAAGAGGTACCTCTTATGTTAGGTGGTAAAAAAGCTCCTATTCAAGAAGAACAAGTGACTATTGATTTTGCGTATGCTACGGTTGTGACAATTGCCAATGTAAAACAGGGAGAGCAATTTACGACAGATAACTTATGGGTGAAGCGGCCAGGAACAGGTACTATTTTAGCCAAAGATTTTGAAAGCATTTTAGGAAAAACAGCAAAGGTAGATATTTCCAGTGATACGCATCTCACTTGGGATATGATAGAGTAATTACGATGAAACGAATTATATTTGTTACCGGAACGCGGGCGGATTATGGTAAGTTAAAGCCATTAATGATGGCAGTCGAACAATCTATAGAGTTTGAGTTACATGTGTATGTGACCGGTATGCATTTATTAACAGAATATGGATCTACCTTTAAAGAAGTTGTGAAAGATGGATATAACCATATATATATTGCACGAGAAAACATGCCTACCTATAATATGTCTGATGATTTAGGTAAAAGTATTTCTAATTTTACTCGCTATGTGGGAGAAATAAGACCGGATTGTATTGTTGTTCATGGAGACCGTGGTGATGCACTTATGGGATCTATTGTAGGGGCGTTTAATAATGTGCATGTAATTCATATTGAAGGTGGCGAGGTAACAGGAACAATTGATGAATCTATTCGTCATGCCATCACTAGATTTGCTCACTTTCATTTAGTGGCTAATACAAGTGCTGAAGAATTGCTTTTAGCCATGGGTGAAAGTCCGCAACGGATTAAGGTAATAGGGTCTCCTGACATTGATGTTATTATAGGACAGTCATTGGCAACTATTGATGAAGTTAAAGAATCATTAAAGATTCCTTTTGACTCATATGCAGTACTTCTATTTCACCCGGTTGTGACGGAAGTAGGACTTTTACAACAACAAGTAACAGAATTATTTAAAGCTTGTAAAGAGAGTGGAAAAAAGTTTATTGTCATTTACCCTAATAATGATCATGGTAGCCACATTATTTTGGAATTGTATAAGCAATTAGAGGGAGATGATTCCTTTCTATTCTTTAAGTCTGTACGATTTGAAGAATTTTTGGTTGTATTACAACATGCTGATTTTATGATAGGTAATTCAAGCGCAGGAGTTAGAGAGGCACCGTATTTTGGGGTACCTACAATTGATATAGGCACACGCCAAATGGGACGATATACTAAAGATGATATCAGTATTACTCATGTAGAATATAATAGAAAAGAAATTTTGCAAGCTATAGTAAGTTTGCCACGTCGTTATACGGTACACCACAATTGGGGACAAGGTAATAGTGCAGAGCTCTTTATGAATATTTTAGGTAGCGAAGAATTCTGGCAAATACCATTACAAAAGCAATTAAGTTATAAGGAATAAATATATGTATGAATCTATGAAAATTGTTGCTATAATACCGGCACGAGGCGGTAGTAAGGGGATTCCACATAAGAATATTACGAACCTATGTGGGAAACCATTAATTGGGTACACGATTGAAGCCGCGAAACAATCTACATATATAGATGATGTGATTGTTAGTACTGATGATTTAGATATTAAAAAAGTTAGCGAACAATATGGAGCTTTGGTTCCTTTTATTAGAGATGGTCATATTGCATCCGATGAGGCTAAAACGATCTCTGTTGTGGTAGATGCGATACAAAGGCTACAAGCAAGAGGGCAAGAGTATGATGTAGTGATATTACTACAACCTACATCTCCATTACGAACTGCTGAGGAGATTGATGTGGCGATTGAAGTATTTTTTCAACATCAGATGGAAGGGGTAGTCAGTATTAATGTTGCAGATATTTCTCCGTTTTTGCTACGAACTATTCATAACCATAAGTTACATCGAATTATAGATGAAAGTAGTACGATCAGAAGACAAGATATGCCAACATATTATGAAGTAAATGGGGCTATTTATATCAATAGAGTAGAAGAAGTGACTGAAGACCTAAGTTTTAACGATAATCCAATCCCTTATATTATGAATCGAGATCACTCAGTGGACATTGATACTTGGGATGATTTAATTGAGGCTGAAAAAATACTGAAAAATAGAATATAAAAATTATAAAGAGGTGAGACGATTGTTATATCACACGATTATTTCAGATAAAGATAATACAGAAAGAAGAAACTTAGTATTAGCAGAATGTAAAAAGATAGGAATTATGAGCCCTCATTTTACAGATGCCATTATGGCAACACGCATGCCAGATGAAGAAGTGTATGCTCAAGCTATTCCAAATACATTTTTATCAAAAGGTGAAATAGGTTGTGCGTTGAGTCATAAAAAAGTGTATGAAGAATTTTTGAATACGGATCAAAAAAGTATACTAATATTCGAAGATGATATTATATTTTCTAAAGAGTGTACTCTTGAAGCACTAGAATCATTGATGGAATATGTGAAACAAAAAAGCGAACCAACTGTATTGGTATTGCAAAAAAGTCGGTGGCATAATAAAAAAGTATGGAATGCAGATACTAATATTTCAGTGTATTCAAGTAGGAATCAATTTTGTACACATGCCTACATATTAAATCGGTCGGCAGCAGAAGTTATTTTATCCATGCAAACACCAGTACGTTTTGAAATTGATGCGTTTAAATTTTATTATTGGTTAGCTGATGTAGAGCTATATTGCTTAAATCAAGATTTGGTTGAGCAGTCTATGGAAATAGAATCAGGTATTGGAGATGGACGGTTTGATGCTGACAATCGGACTGAGTTAAAAAACAAGGCATATAAAGAGCTGTATAAAAAATTACCATTAACAGGTAAAATTAATTTGCAGATTAAACGATTATCAAAGGCGCTACATAAGCCATTTGAGACCTTAGAATATTAATAGTTATTACATGATGATAGAGATAACTCATGAAATAGTCTGTTAGGTACTGTCAAGAATTTTGTGTAAACTCTTTTAAGAAATAAATGCTCTAAGCAATTAAAGAGATGAAAGCAAGTGAGCAAATTCTCTATGTATTCTTTCGAGATGTCGACCGTTATATTCACTTACTCGTGCATAGACAAATCGATCAAGAGAATCTTCTGTAGGGAATTGTTCCTTTTGGTTTGTATAACGCTTTAAATGCTTATTGAAGTTTTCGATAATATTGATACTGTAAAGACTACGTTGGATGCTTTCAGGAAACTGTAAAAAGGTAAATAAGTTTATTACATCTGACAACATCTCACGTAATCTAGGATATTTTCCCGCCTAGGTTTCTAAGAAGGACACTAATGCGTTTGTAGCAGCTTCTTCGGTTGTACTAGAGTAAATAGGTTTTAAATCATCCAAAATATCCTTAATATCCTGCTTTCTAACGCACCCTTTGACATTGCGCGTGAGATATAATACCCAGCACCGTTGGTAAAGGCTAGTAGAGAAGATATTTTGACATATTTCAGCTAAATCTTTAAAGCCATCGGAAACAAAGAGGTGTACCTTTTTTACACCGCGTTCTTTCATCGACGTTAACAGAGATTCATAGTCAGATATACTTTCACTTGGAAACAAGGTATAATCGATAACTTCTTGTTGCCAGCCTTAGTACTCCTTATTAATACATGTAATACTTCTTTTGTGCCGTATCTCTACGTACTGAAAGATAGGTGATATCACAATATCAATATGGATTGCTTCATTAATAAGATCATTTACTGGTAGTACATTTAATAAATTTGTGTTAGTATTAGTCATGAGAACTGAACCATCTTTCTGTGATTTTTATTTGACACTTAAATCTTAAAGAAGTTCGGTTCTTTTTTTTATACTAACTAAACATGTTTTCACAAAATATTTTATACTGTCTCATAGTTCTACACTATGTATAATATGTTGTTGAATATAAACTGTAAACTTGATATAAAATTAATTAAGTTTTAAAGTATTTTTTAAGTTATATTGAAAGAGAATGTTACAGGTAAGAGTTATGATGAATGAAAAGTTGACAGAATCTGAATTTAAGAAGATTCTACTAAAAATACTATTGAAGTTCGATACTTTTTGTAAACAGCATGATATTAAATATTCACTTGGATGTGGAACTGCATTAGGTGCTGTGCGGCATAGTGGATTTATACCTTGGGATGATGATATTGATGTTATTATGCTCCGGCCAGAATATAATAAGTTTGAAAAATTATGGAAAGAACATATACAAAGTTATTCAGAACATTTTAAATTGTGGGCAGAAATGGACGAAGAAAATTACTTTATGGCTTTTTGCGCAAAATTTTTCGATACCGATACAATACTTTATGAACACTTTGGAAAGCGGAAATCAATTGAATACGGAGTTTATATAGATATATTTGTATTAGATCATATTCCAAGTGAAAAGACAGAACAACGAAAGTATTTTAAAGAAATCTTATTTTATTGGAAATGGATTCAACATTTTCAACGGCATTTTAAGAAGTGGAATCATTTTGTAAGAAAGCATAATTTATCTGTGCCTTCGTTAGATATGATTGCGAATAAACTAATGAATCATAAGAATCGTTATAATCAGCAGTTGACATCACTAGTATCTATTACTCAAGATTATCAGAAAAAAAGAGATTATAATCCATCTATTTTTAAATATAAATGGTTTGAAGAGTTTGAAGAGATACTATTTGAAGGTTATAGTTTTCCAATTATTAAATCACATCATGATATGTTAGAAACTATGTACGGAGAATATATGATATTACCCCCTGAAGAAAAACGTATAGGTCATGATGTCGAGGCTTATTGGAGAAAAAAATGAAAAAAGTAATTACATATGGTACATATGATTTATTCCATGAGGGACATTATAATTTATTAAAAAATGCAAAATCATTAGGTGATTATTTAATTGTAGGAGTTACTTCTGATTACTTTGATAGATTAAGAGGTAAGTTTAATGTTAGAGAATCACTTATGCAAAGAATTGAAAATGTTCGTGCTACTGGTTTTGCTGATGAGATTATTGTAGAAGAATATTTTGGGCAAAAAATTGATGATATTAGAAAATTTAATATTGATATTTTTACAGTAGGGTCGGACTGGAAGGGTTATTTCGATTATTTACAAGAGTACTGTGAAGTACACTATTTACCTAGAACTGATGGAATTTCGAGTACGCAAATTAGGAACTCTAATACTTTAAAATTGGGGATTATTGGAAACGAGAAGATTTTAGATAGACTTTTAGATGAGTGCACATTTGTTACGGGTATAGAAGTAGTTGGAGCATTTACTGATGTAAAAGGTTCTGACTCAGAATATAGATCTAAAAAATTTAATTCATTGAAACAGTATGATTCAATAGAAGCATTAATTGATAGTACTGATGCAATATACATTAATTTACCCTTATCTGAACGAGATTTGATTATAGATAAAGTATTAGAAGGTAAACGACATGTTTTAACTGAGTTCCCGTTTAGTACTAGTGTTATTAAAACTAAAGAGCTATTAAATAAGGCGAAAGATAATAATCTTATTTTAATGGAGGGGCTAAAAACCGCATATGCACCTGCATTTACTAAGATGATAGCTATAGCTAAAAGTGGACAGATTGGTAAACTTTTAAATGTTGAAGCTAATTTTACTCAAGTCTTAGGAGAGGAACTGAGCAATCAAATAAGAATAGCCGGGGGTAGTGTATTGTCATTAGGGGCATATCCATTACTAGCAATATTTAAACTTTTAGGATTTAATTATAAAAAATTGGATTTTATTAGCTATAAACAAAATGGAGTAGATATATTATCAAAGATTAATTTAATCTATGAAGACTCAATGGGTTCAGCAACCATTGCTATTAATGCAAAAGCAGAGGGAGATATGGTTGTTTCGGGATCAAAAGGGTATATATATGTTCCAGCTCCATGGTGGAAAACAGAATATTTTGAGCTCAGATTTGAAGATGCCAATAAGAATCAAAAGTATTTTTATAAGTTTGAAGGTGAAGGTTTACGTTATGAGCTAATAGAATTCCAAAAATGTATTAATGATGGTGTTGAAAGTTTTTTAATGAGCCATAGTGATATTTTGGAAGAAGTAAAAGTTTTAGAAGCATATACAAATGAGCATAATGTTACTATTATTGTCTAAATAAATTTTAGCGCTTTTATTCAGGGTGATTTTAGGAGAAAATAAAATGTATATCAATCAATTAATTGATAAATTGGAGAGAAAGTATCCGGAATGTAATAGAAAAGGATTATTAAGATTGGATATGAATGAGAACCCAGGAGGATTACCTCTCGATGTTATGAATGAATTAAAGAACAAAATTACTCCTAAATTTCTTGCTACATATCCAGATAAAGCGCCACTCTTGGAGTCTTTAGCTGCATTTCATCAAGTAGATGTTGATAATATTGCAATTACTGATGGTTCAGAGATGGCTTTAAAGTATATATTTGAAGTATTTGGACGACCTGAATCAGAATTTCTTAGTGTATCTCCTACCTTTGAAATGTATGGTGTATATGCAAACATGTATGGATTAATACATAAAAAGATTGAGATAACAAAAGATTTTGATATAGATATTAAAAGCTTATTAGATAATATTACTTCAGAGACAAGTATAGTATCTCTTTTAAATCCCAATAATCCAGTTGGACGACCTTATACGGATGAAGAGTTTTTGTTGGTAGCTGAAAAAACAAAAGCTGTAGGAGCACTATTAATAATTGATGAAGCATATCATTATTTTTATTCTTATACACAAATTGGACTACTAAATACATACGATCATATCATAGTTTTAAGAACATTTTCTAAGCTTTTTTCAATTGCAGCATGTAGAATTGGCTATGCGATTTCTTCAGCAAAAATTATAAAACTTATTAATAATGCGAGACCAACATTTGATACTAATTCCATTGCACTATTGTTTGCTAATGAGTTAATTAATAATAAGGAATTACTTGAACATCTCATTAATGAAGAATTAATAGGCAGACAGTATTTAATTAGTGAGTTAGAGAAATTAGGGTACACTTATGTATATAATGGAGGAAATTATATTACGATAAAAACAAATCTAGATGCTAATGTTGTGGCACAACGACTATTAACTGATAAGAAGATTTCAGTAAAAACATCGGGATATGATATTTTGCAAGGATATATTCGGGTAACTACAGGGGCTGTTCAATATATGAAATTATTTATGGATAGTTTGTGTGAAGTCGACAAATAGTGTGGAGTAAATTTAATATTCCTCATTAAGATAAGTTGGGAGGGTGTAGAGATAAAATGAAAATAGCATCAATGAAAATACATAACTTCAGAGGGTATAATAAAGAGATAGAAGTTATGTTTGAAGATTTGACGGTAATTGTTGGGAAAAATGATGTTGGTAAGTCAACCGTTTTGGAAGCATTGGATATTTTTTTTAATGATGGTAAAGGTGCCGTTAAGTTTGATAAAAGTGATATAAATAACTGCGGACTAGCTGAATGCAATACTGAAGTTTCCATAAGTGTATGCTTTGTAGATTTACCTAAAAGTATTATTATTGATACTTCAGTGTCGACTAGTTTTGAGTCGGAATATTTATTAAATGATGCGGGGCAATTAGAAATCATAAAAAGATATTCTAATTCTGGAAATCCTAAGATTTATATTAAAGCAAAACATCCACAAAATATAAAGTGCTCCGAACTATTATTAAAGAAAAATTCTGAACTTAAGAAAATGATTAATGAAGAGTCTATAGAGTGTGAAAATTTAAATATTAATGCAGTAATGCGAAAAGCTTTGTGGGAGAAATATCAGGATAATTTGCAATTAGAAGAGTGTGAAATAGATGTTAGTAAAGAAGATGCAAAAAGAATATGGGAGAATATAGCTAGTTATCTACCAATATATTCATTATTTCAATCTGATAGGAAAAATAGTGATACAGATAGCGAAGTTCAAGATCCTTTAAAAGAAGCTGTTAAGCAAATAATTAATGATGAATCTTTGAGAGAAAAGTTGAAGGATATTGCAGATACTATTAGGGAAAAAATTAAAGAAGTTTCAGATAGAACTCTTAGTAAAATTAAAGAAATGGATGAAGATATTGCCAATAGTCTCAATCCAGTAATACCAAAAGATAAAGATTTAAAATGGCAAGATGTTTTTAAAAATGTTTCCATTACAGGGGATGAAAATATACCAATTAACAAGAGAGGCAGTGGCGTTAGACGGTTAATTTTATTAAACTTTTTCCGTGCTGAAGCAGAAAGACGTGCTGTTCATAATGAAAACGCTAATATAATTTATGCAATTGAGGAACCTGAAACATCACAGCATACGAATAATCAATTTAAATTAATAGAAGCCCTTAAAAACTTATCAGAACTTGATAAAACACAAATTATAATTACTACACATAGTCCGAATATTGTAAAAAGTCTTGAATATTCTAATCTGCGGCTTATTAAAAATAATGACGCTATAAAAACGATCGAACCTGTTGAGCCAGGCAAGTTAAAATATCCGTCCTTGAATGAGGTAAATTATGTAGCTTTCGGAGAAGTGACTGAAGAATATCATAACGAACTATATGGATATATTGAGTTTAGAAAATGGTTAAATGATTATAAGTCAGGAAAAAAGACAATGGCCTATAAGAAACAGAGCAAAAATAGGGATATAATAGATTCACAATTAATATTGACAGAATATATTAGACATCAAATCCATCATCCTGAAAATAAATTAAATATAAGATTTACTAGAGATGAATTAGGGACTTCGATTGAGATGATGAGAAAGTTTATTGAAAGTAAAAGTTCTAGTACATTAACTAAATGATTAATATATAAAAGCGCTATATGTTGAATTATTGTATTATGGTAATAACCTGTTAGTTTATCGGCGAAGAAATAGTAAAGGTGAGCTATGGGTTTAATTAGAGGCTTTAAAGAAAAGCTCCTTGAGCATGGTCGTAAACAGGGACTTATATTTTTTGATTTTGATAGTGACGAAACTATTATTAGAATCTTAAGTTTTAATAGGAAGATAGGATTAGGGAATAAAAAGAAAATTTCTTTTGCAAAAGGGATTAGAATACCTAAAAACTATAAAAAACGAGTTCATCATATACTTGATTATCTAGTTGCTGGTGGAAATATAATTCCTTATTTATCTAAACAAGGTGTTAACTTGAATAATCTTGGCGATTTACTGTTCAACGATTGGAATATATTGCATATACATTTAGGTAAACGGAAAGATAAAAAAGATCCTCGTTTTATTGAACGGACTGGAGAGTTATTGTTTTTAATTAATACAGAAACA
Source organism: Veillonella sp. CHU110 (assembly GCF_003992255.1). Lineage (NCBI taxonomy): Bacteria > Bacillati > Bacillota > Negativicutes > Veillonellales > Veillonellaceae > Veillonella > Veillonella sp. CHU110. Next base: position 42,013 of record NZ_RQVA01000017.1, read on the forward strand.
GAGATTAGAGTATTAGGCGTATACGACCATAAACCTTCTCCATGGACTAAGAAGGAACTGTTGCAAAGAATATATGATACATGGCCTGAAATGCTAGGAATAATAAAAGATGGGGAATTAGATATATCTTTTGCTGAAGTACAGAAAAGAAAATTACGAAAAAGTCATATAACTTCATTTGAAGAAGTATATGATAAAAAAAATACGGAAAAAACTGCCAGTACTTGTAAAGAAGGCAATGGGATTAGTATGTAGTGGAGAGTCTACTATTGATGTTCTAACATATAATAATATTATAAGAGTACTAAGACTTATAGAATTTAATCTAAAAAAGCAAGAGATAAATTCTGCTTTCAGATTATATGAGTCAAATGGTGTATGGATTGTTATTGATAAAAATTTACGACAAGTATATGCTCCTGTAAAGTTAGTGAAACTCAATAAAGTACATAAGTTGTGATTTTATATGATGTGTAGTTTATTTTTAGATATAGATGAATATGCATTAAGTTTGCTGTAGATATTTCATAGAGACAAGAAGTTAGATAACACACCTCCAATAGCTGTTCAATGTAATACTTTAATGCGTAGGCCTTTTTTTGTGATTAGACTTTCGTAGGACTTCAAAAAGTTGAAAGCATTCCTTATCTGAGAGTGTGCGCTGACAATTTGTATAACAATAAAAAAAGCGCTCCAATCAGGAACGCTTTTTCTTTTTTATCCCAAAGGATAATATAAAGTTAGTTTTGGGATTCATAGCCCAATTTGTATTTTTATTATATATCTGCTGTTGAAGATGGTCAATCATTTCAGTGTATATATCATTTTTATGATAGCATTTATATATGTTTATTTTATTATAAAAATGTTGATGCCAACTATTAGAGGAGTGGTGCCAACATTTAGCATAGAAACTTTTTTATGATTTT
>NZ_RQVA01000018.1:0-40487 GCF_003992255.1 Veillonella sp. CHU110
ACCCAATGAATATATAGCAGAGTACTTCTTAAATAAACTTTTAGGAGGTTGTGTCACAAATGTTTGACTACCGTAGAAAAAATTCAGTGTAATTGTACTATACAGCTTGACATTTTACTGTATTCTCGATACAGTTAAAGTTATATGTTATATAGAGGATTGTAGGGAGGAACGAATGAAAGAAATCAAAGATGTGTCGAAACTGAGTTATACCCATGTGCAGGGTGGTCAGTTTCGTTGGATAACGGTGAGTACTATCATGCTAGCATTGGGAACGATTTTGCATGCAGTATCGCCAAGTGTGGCAGGGGTCACGCCGAACTGGACCATTGCTACGTATTGCGTGGCGATTAACTTAACGCGCCCAACCCTTCGACAAAGTTTAGGCATTGGCTTGGTAGCAGCCTTGATCAATGTATTTACATCGAAATCTGCATTGCCTTATGGTAACCTTGTGAGTGAACCATTGGGGGCTTTCACATGTGCTGTATTGGTGCACTATATGTACAATTTAAAAATTGGTAAGCTCAATTTGATGCCAATTCTAAGTGCTTTTGTTAGTACCGTTGCCTCTGGTGGGGCTTTCATCACATGCCTATATTTAATCTTAGGTTTGCCTAGTAATGTATACTGGAATGCGATGTGGCCATTGGTATTGATGGTAGCCCTTTGTAATGCTGTTGTAGCGCCGTTCTTGTACATTCCAGCGCAAAAATTGTTAGCTCGTCAAACAGCAAAGGGGCAGCAATTGACAGATAGCAGTGACCATAGTGATTTGCGCATTGTACCTTCTGTAAAAGCGCCTATCGTTATCGAGCATATGAGTTTTCGCTATGGCAATCAAAGTGAGTATGCTGTGAAAGATATTAACTTAGTGGTATATGAAGGTGACTTCTTAGTTGTTACAGGGCCAGCCGGATGTGGTAAATCTACTATCTGTATGGCTATGGCAGGCGCAGTGCCTAAATTCTATGGTGGTACTATGGAAGGTATGGTATTCATCAATGGAAAAGCAGTGACGCAATTAGAAATTCCAGATGTGGCAGATGATATTGGCATTGTCTTGGCTGACTATGATACACAATTAGTGACCATGACGGTGGCAGAAGAAGTAGCCTTTGCCCTCGAAAATCGTGGCTATACAGCGGAAGCTATCCAAGAACGCACGGCTATCGTATTGGATCAAGTGGGGTTAACAGGTTTAGAAAATCGTAATGTATATAGCTTGTCTGGCGGACAACGTCAACGTTTAGCGATTGCTTCAGTGTTAGCTGTCAACCCATCTATTTTGGTCTTAGATGAACCTACTAGCTCTTTAGATCCAGAAGGCACAGAAGAGTTGTATCGCTTAGTTGGTTCCTTGAATCGTGACCATGGTATCACAGTGGTTGTTATCGACCACGATTTACATGCCGTATTACCGTATGCAAATCGTATGGTATTAGTCGATGGTGGAACATTGAAAATTGATAGTTCTGTAGAAGACGTATTGTCATATATGTACGATACGAATACATACGTAGATGCATTACCATCTTTATTTGTGACCTATAAATCTTTAGCAGCGAAAGGAATTGCCTTAGACACACCTTGGTTATCCTTAACATCTGCTCAGTCTAGTCTTATGAAAGGAGAACGCTAATATGTTAACAGTTGAAAATTTGCGCTTTTCCTATGTACCAGGACAAGACATTATGAAAGATGTAACTTTTACTATAGGAGATGGAGAGTTCATTACATTAGGTGGCCGTAATGGTTGTGGTAAAACTACGGTAACCCGTTTATTAGTGGGTTTGGAAATGCCTGTAGAAGGTAAGATTTCCTACGATGGCCAAGATATTACGAATATGGCTACCTCTGAAAGAGGCCGTTTTATTGGCTATGTATTCCAACAACCAGATCGCCAAATGTTCCGCCAAACGGTGGCAGAAGAAGTGGCATTTGGGCCAGAGCAGTTAGGGTATGACAAAGAAACTGTACGAAGTATTGTAAAAGATGCGTTAGACCGAGTAGGTATTTCCCATCTGGCAGAGGCGTATCCATTGGGATTGCGCCGTGGAGAAAAGCAACGGGTAGCTATCGCCTCCGCGCTGGCGATGCAATCGAAATTGTTGATTCTTGATGAGCCAACGAGCGGCCAAGATGGAACAGAAACAAAAGGGTTATTGGCGTTGTTACAAGAGTTACAACAACAAGGATTGACTATACTATTAATTACTCATGATATGGAAATCATGGCGGAATATTCTACGCGAGTGATCATCATGGGGTATGGAACAAAAGCCTTCGATGGTTCACCAGAAGAGCTATTTACAAATCGTGATGATCTGTTGGAACTAGGGTTAACAAAACCACCGAGCGTTGTGCTCAGTGAAACAGTACCAGCCTTAGGGTATTGTAAATCGATGAAAGAATTTGAACTGCGTTACGCAGAGTATGTGAAAGGTTAGGAGGAGACCGATGACATTTGTACCATTAACAAAAATTTGGGCTACTATCTTCGTGTCCATCTTAGCTATTGCTATGAAAACCCCAGAGCTACTCTTGGCCTTATTTGGGGTAGAGTTGTTGTTGATGCTGATTGGTGGCATTCTATTCCGTCAATGGAAAGCTTTATTTGCTTTGATCGGGTTTTCTGCCTTCTTAGGTATCGTACAGTATTTGGGTAGCTGGTCTGTGGATTCTGCTATTGTGACAGCATTGCGCATGTTGACAATGACTACCATCTTTATGATGCTCATTGTAACTACAAAAACACAGGATTTGACAGTAGCTCTTGTGCAACAATGCCGTATTCCGTATGCCTATGCGTTTATGTTTACAGCGGCCCTACGCTTTGTTCCAGACTTTTTACGTGAAAGTAAAGCAGTGCAAGAGGCACAAGCTTGTCGTGGTATGTCTTTGGAAGGCAATTGGATGGCTAAAATTAAATCCTATATGACAGTTATCCAGCCATTGATGCTGAAATCTTTGGGACGATCTGAGACAATGGCGTTGTCCTTGGAGCTTAGAGGCTTTGGAAATCAACAACATACATTTATGCGCAAAGTAAGTCTTCGAGAAATAGATTATTTGGCGTTCTTTGTTATGTTGGGAGTGACGTATCTCGTAATTCGTCACTTGTAATGCTATGTAGCCTATGGTGTTCCAGTCTAATTTAGAGTAATGAAAGACCGCAACATACTCCTTCTCAAACTGATCCTACGGTAGGGTCGTTACTTATTATGCTATGTAGCCTGTGGCATTCTTAATTAAATCAAGCAAAGGAAAGAGCACGACATATTCCTCCACAAACTGATCCTACGGTAGGTTTGCTCCGGAACATGTCGTGCTCTTTTTGTGTTTGTGTGATTTAGTCAGTAAGGGATGCCACAAGGCTACTACTCGTAACTGCGTTCCTTAGGATGGGGTGGTGGTATCGTTTGCAAACTTGCGCTTTGCTTAGTTTGCTTCGAAAGTATCGAATTTACTTTGTTGTAGTATGGATTATTATTAAGAATAATTTTCAAAATTATCTTTTGATACTTGAAATGGATATACCTGTTAGTGTTATAATAAGATGAGGTAAGTTCGTGCAGGAGTTGAAAGGAGAACTCATGGATTATAAAGTGGCAGCTTCTTTTTGGACAGAGAGGGATACAACTGCAAGAAAGATGGACCCACGTGAATTGCATGTTGAGATTGTTGACTTTTTGAAAGCACATCATACTTGTGCGTTTGCGACACATAGTGAAACGGGTGTACGTTGTACTCCTTTATCGTATACTGTACATGGTGGATACATTGATATTTTTTCTGAAGGTGGTGAGAAGTTCTTTCACTTAGAAGAAGATAAAAATGTATCGCTTACTGTGTTTGATCCTTATGAGGGTCCAGGTACGGCAAGAAGTGTTCAGATTCAAGGCGTGGCAACTGTGTTAGGTCCTGATGATGAAGACTATGCGAAAGTGTTACACGAGATTGGTATGGAAAAATTATTAGAACGTAATGATGCATTGTACTTGATTCGTGTAAAATCGAATAAGATTGTTTACTTGAATGGTTCTTTGCGAGAACGTGGCTATTTTATTCGCCAAGTCTTAGTGAGATAAGGTAGATTCGTTTTGCACATCTTCTCCAAGTATGATATAATAAGTAAAGACCGCCGTTAGAGGTTTCATCTAACGGTGGTTTTTATTTTAGAAATGGAGACAACTAATGAATATACAACGTATCTTGCTAAGTGCTGTCTTAGGGGCCACGTTAGTGGTGACTGCTGCTTGTGGGACTGATGCAGCTGAGCAAGCAAAATCAAATGTGACGAAAGATGTAAAGGTAGAAGCTAAGATGCCAAAGTTTGATGCTACACCAATTGCTGATGAGTATGCTGTTTTGCATACGAATAAAGGTGATATCAAAGTACGCCTATTTGGTAGCAAAGCTCCTATTACAGTGAAAAATTTTAAAAGCTTGATTGAACAAGGGTATTATAATAACTTAACCTTTCACCGTGTCATCGATGGATTTATGATCCAAGGGGGGGACAATAAAAAAGGTGGACCGGGGTACAACATACCGGATGAAGTGAGTAATGATTTGCACTTTAATAAAATGGGCGTGCTAGCCATGGCAAATGCTGGTCCTAATACGGGAAATGCACAGTTTTTTATTACCGTAGCTCCTACACCGTGGTTGGATAATAAGCATACGATCTTCGGTACTGTAGTACAAGGGATGGATGTAGTAGAGGCGATTAGCCGAGTGCCAAGAGATAAACGTGATGCTCCGAAAGAACCTGTGGTGATTCAATCTGTTGAGTTAGCTCCTATTCCAGCTGGTGAGTAAGATGGATGAAAAGTTTTACACCTATATGGTTCGTTGTGCAGATGGCTCTCTTTATACAGGATGGACGACGGATTTAGAGAAGCGGATACGAGCTCATAATGGCGAAATTAAAGGTGGTGCAAAATATACGAGAGGTCGACGACCGGTGACACTAGTGTGGAGTACGGCTTTCACAAGAAAGCAAGATGCCCAGTCTATGGAGCAACATGTGAAACGCATGGAACGGTCTCAAAAAGACGCCCTCATTGCAGCAAATTGTGATATAATTAAATGATACAAATAATGTGTATACGAGAGGAGGTATGCTAATGAAACGAGTGATTGTGTCTGTGAAGAGTACGCAACGTGATGCGGATGGAGAAGATACGGTGGTGGAATTAGTATCCTCTGGCAAGTATTATGAGACGGCGCTAGCCAAGCATATTATCTATGATGAAAGTGAAGTGACTGGATTAGGTAATACGAAAACGACGATTAAGGTGTACAAAGATTCTGTAGTTCTTTTGCGGACAGGAGAGTTTTCTATGCGCCATGAATACCAATTAGGCAAGACGAATGTGGCGAGTCTAGAAACACCTTATGGTGCCGTTGAATTAGCGATGTTAACACATGAATTAGAAATAGACTTAGAGGATGGCGAGGGCCATGTTCTGTTAGGATATGATATATCGGTTGGTGGGGAATGGCAATTCTATAATCAACTGTATGTAGAGATTCGGGAGGATATACATTATGGACATGAAAGAAGTTTTGAAAGCAGCCATTAAGGATGCTTTACAGATAGCATTGGAACAAGGTGAATTACCTGAAGGAACCTATCCAGAGGCACAATTAGAAGTACCACCACAAAAAGAGTTCGGTGATTTTTCTACGAATATTGCGATGCAATCTGCTAGAGTGGCAAAATCCAATCCACGTGCGATTGCTGACATCATCATTTCCCATATGAAGTATGATTGGTTAGAGCGTGCAGAAGTGGCAGGAGCAGGATTTATTAATTTTTTCTTAGCTTCTGATGTGATTTATGATACTTTAAAAAATATCTTAACGACTGGTGAATCGTATGGTAATGCGCCACTTCGTGAAGAAGATACAGTGCAAATTGAGTATGTGAGTGCGAACCCAACAGGTTTGCTACACGTAGGTCATGGCCGTGGTGCTGCTTACGGTAGTGCTTTGGTGAATTTGATGCGTGCTGCAGGATATAATGTATTTGCTGAGTACTATATCAATGATGCAGGTAAACAAATCGATAATTTAGCGGCCTCTGTAAATGCTCGTTATTTAGAGTTATTAGATATGAAACACGAGTTCCCAGAGTCTGGTTATCGTGGACAGGATATCATTGATACAGCGCAAGAATTGATCAATTGGAGAGGTGACTTCTTCGCTGCACTGCCAGAAGAAGAGCGTGTTCCATTCTTCAAAGAATTTGCTTTAACAGAAAAATTAAATGGTTTACGTAAAACATTGAGCAATTTCCGTGTAGGGTTTGATCGTTGGTTTAGCGAACGTAGCTTGCATAAAAGCGGGGAGATTCGCACATTAGTGAATCAGTTATTAGAATCTGGCGGAATGTATGAAAAAGATGGCGCCTATTGGTTGGCATCTATGCAATATGGCGATGACAAAGATCGCGTTGTTATCCGTGACAATGGAGAACCAACATACTTAGCGGCAGATATTGCGTACCACAAAGATAAATACGAACGTGGTTACAAACAATTAATCAACATTTGGGGCGCTGACCATCATGGTTATATTGCTCGTGTAAAAGCAGCTATGGAAGCGCTTGGATTCAATCCAGATAAATTAGAAGTTCTGTTGTTACAAATGGTATTCTTATACCGTGATGGAGAACTTGTAAAAATGTCTAAACGTACTGGTGAAACCATTACTTTAGATGAATTAATCGAAGATGTAGGGGTAGATGCAGCAAGATACTTCTTCTTGATGCGTTCCTTAGATAGCCAATTGGACTTCGACATCAACTTGGCATCTTCTAAATCTAATGACAATCCAGTGTACTATATCCAATATGCACATGCTCGTATTCATAGTATTTTCAACCAAGTGAAAGAAGCTGGTATTGCCTATGGTGATTGGGCGAATACATCTTTCACAGCATTGCAAAGTGAACAAGAAGTGGAATTGATTAAAAAATTAGCAGCCTACCCAGAAGAAATTCAATTATCTGCTAATAACAAAGCTCCACATCGTATAGCTAAATACTTATATGATTTAGCAAGTCTATTCCATTCCTTCTATAAACAAGGCCGTATTATGGGCGTTGACCCAGAATTGCAACAAGCTCGATTAGGCTTGATTACGGCAACGGCACATGTATTGCAACATGGTCTTGGTATCTTAGGTATTTCCGCTCCTGAAAAAATGTAATCAGAAGCTATAATTATTAGGGAGGCATCATGTCAACAAAGTATATTTTCGTAACAGGTGGCGTCGTATCATCATTAGGTAAAGGCATTACTGCAGCATCCTTGGGACGTTTGTTGAAAAACCGTGGATATAAGGTGACAATTCAAAAATTTGATCCATATATCAATATTGACCCAGGTACAATGAGTCCCTATCAACATGGTGAAGTGTTCGTCACTGACGACGGTGCAGAAACTGACTTAGATTTAGGTCACTATGAACGTTTCATCGACATTAATTTAGGTAAAACATCCAATATCACAGCTGGTAAAGTATATTGGTCTGTGATCAATAAAGAACGTAAAGGGGAATACTTAGGTTCTACAGTGCAAGTTATCCCTCATATTACGAATGAAATCAAAAATGCCGTGTTCCGCGTAGGTAAAGAAGATAATGCTGATGTGGTAATTACAGAAATCGGCGGTACTGTTGGAGATATTGAAAGCTTACCGTTCCTAGAAGCAATCCGCCAAGTGAAAAAAGAAGTGAACCGTGATGATGTATTATACATCCACGTGACATTGGTACCATATATCAGCGCAGCTGGTGAGTTGAAAACAAAACCAACACAACACAGCGTAAAGGAACTTCGCGGTATTGGTATTCAACCAGATATCATCGTATGTCGTACGGAAAAAGAAATTTCTCGTGACATGAAAGATAAATTGGCATTATTCTGTGACGTAGATCCAGATGCTATCGTAGAAAACCGTACTTGCAGTACCATTTATGAAGTGCCTTTGATGATGCAAGATGAAGGATTAGATAGCATTGTAGTGCGCAAATTGAACCTAGAAGATCGTCCTGCAGATATGACAGAATGGAAAGAAATGGTTCATAAAATCTTGAACCCTAAACAAGAGATTACCATTGCTCTTGTTGGTAAATACGTAGCATTACATGATGCATACATTTCTGTAGCCGAAGCATTGGGCCATGCAGGTATCGTAGAAGATACAAAAGTTAACATTAAATGGGTTGACTCTGAAGCGGTAGAAGCAGAAGGTACTGATCTAGCAGAAGTATATAAAGATGTGGACGGTATCTTAGTACCAGGCGGATTTGGTTGCCGTGGTGTAGAAGGTAAAATTGCGACTATCCAATATGCTCGTGAACATAAAGTGCCATTCCTTGGTATTTGTTTAGGTATGCAATCTTCTGTTATGGAGTTTGCTCGTTCTGTATTGGATATGAAAGGCGCTACTTCTACAGAATTTGATGAAAGTTGTGAGTTCCCTGTGATCGACTTAATGGACGATCAAGTAGATGTGGATGAAAAAGGCGGTACAATGCGTCTTGGCGTATATCCATGTAAAACAGTACCTGGTACAAAAGTACATGAAGCATACGGCGAAGATTTGATCTATGAACGCCATCGTCATCGTTGGGAATTCAACAATGCCTATCGTCAACAATTGACAGATGCAGGCTTGATTATCTCTGGTACATCTCCTGACAATCGTTTAGTAGAATGCGTTGAAGTAGCAGATCATCCTTGGTTCGTAGGCGTACAATTCCATCCAGAATTGAAATCTCGTCCAAACAATGCCCATCCATTGTTTAAAGGATTCGTGAAAGCGGCCATTGAGAATAAAAAATAAGACATAGTGATTATGTAACATAGAAAGGACTGTAACAGAATATAATAGATTCTGGTTGCAGTCCTTTTGTATGAATAGATGACGATGATCTTATTGAAATATACGATGTATATGACTTGGTTATAGAACTAGTGACAATATATATCTTAGAAGATTTTTATAAAAATGATGAATATTAGAGAAATTCACTTAATTTATGCTGGCAGGTGGTGATGACATGATATTACAAAATAAATTGGGTCTTACTAACTCTGTAGAACTTGCTAGAGAGGAAGAGCGGATTAGTAAAAAGAAAGCTTTAGATCTGTTTGATACTACTGTATTAGAGAAGTATCCTGTAGGTTCTTTTGCGCAATTAGCTGCGATACATAGATATTTGTTTGAAGATATCTATGACTTTGCAGGAAAAGTTAGGTCTGTAAATATAGCAAAAGGTAATTTCAGATTTGCTTCTGTTATGTATTTACAGGAGGCCCTTGAAAGTATAGAGAACATGCCACAATCTACATTCGAGGAGATTGTTGATAAATATGTAGAGATGAATGTAGCACATCCTTTCAGAGAAGGCAATGGAAGAAGTGCTAGAATCTGGCTAGACCTAATACTGAAACAAGAACTACATCTCGTTGTAGATTGGAGTTTAGTAGATAAAGATGATTATTTGCTAGCCATGGAACGAAGCCCTATTAAAGATATTGAAATCAAGCACCTCTTAAAAAGAGCATTAACTGATCGGATAGATGATAGGGAAGTTTATATGAAGGGCATTGACCATAGTTATTACTATGAAGGGTATACCGTGTATAAAACAGAAGAGTTGTAGGCTAAAATCTATATCAGAAAATACAAAACCGCAGCAGTTCGCGAAGAACCACTGCGCAGTTATTAGAATGATATAACATATATTGTTTGATATAGTCACTCTATTGTTTTTTATCTCAAACAATGCTATACTTAAGACATAAATAAGAAGAGCCGTCAACGTGTGCAGGCGTTAGGCTCATCTCAAGCTAGAAAAAATGATGCCTAACGTATAGAGGGTGCGAACCTCTTTCGTTAGGCTTCATCATTAATTATTTAAACAAATCAATGATTTGTACTATTAGCTTTAAAATCAAAATCAATACATTGATTTTTCTAAAAAACTTTTTCATAGTACCACCTCCTCCTATAGAGTAGGAAGAGATGAGCCCAACGCACGTTGAAGACTCTTCTATAATTTCATTATAGCAAAATCTATTCGTATTGTGTATATATAAAAATAAAAAACACATTAGTCTATTGACAAGCGACTAAAAATACTATAAAATAATCTTCAGTTAGATAAAGTAAATGCGATGAACAGGTATAAAGATATAGTTAGTTGCTTTCAGAGAGCTACTGGTTGGTGCGAAGTAGTAGAACGATTATATTGAAACTCCCCTGTGAGCAGCGATGGTGAAATCAAGTAGTCATCGACGGTAGTTCCGTTATAACTGTGAGAACCAACTAGGGTGGGACCGTGTTATTGAAATGATAATGCCCCTTGATGTGCGCTGCACATTGAGGGGCTTTTTTGTATCATAGGTTGATTAGTGTTTCTTACATTTTACGATGAGATCTGTATAAGGTATACAGTACAAGTAGACTCTATTAGAATGTTCTGATAGTTGTAAGCATAGCTTACTAGCAGTAGAATATGCGGGTGGTTGTGAACAAACCGCTACACAAGATAGAGAAAAATCTGTGATGTAGTACGACTAGAACTATAGTATGTAAAATGTAAAAACCTCTATGAAACCAATACGCTACATATAACGCCCCTAGGGATGCATAGTCATCTCTGGGGGCGTTTTTTATTCTCTGAAAGTAATTTTAGCGGCACGTACTTAAAACCACCATAGGAATGATTTTATCAAAGGTGAGATATGGAGGCCACATATTCAGTTTTCTTAGAATTATTCGTTAGAATAGAAATACGAACAGATATAGATTAGTCAGAAAGAGGAACAATTATGGACAACAGAATTTATTTTTTTGATACTACATTACGCGATGGGGAGCAAACTCCAGGTGTGTCCCTTCAAACACCAGAAAAAGTAGAAATTGCACAAGCTCTTGTGCGTCTTGGGTTAGATGTTATAGAAGCTGGGTTCCCAGCTGCATCGGAAGGTGACTTTGAAGCAGTAGCTACGATTGCTAGAGAAGTGCGTGGATGTACTATCGCAGCGCTTGCTCGATCCAATGAGAATGATGTGACAAAAGCGGCAGAAGCACTTGCAGGTGCAGAGCGCAGTCGTCTACATGTGTTTATCGCTACTAGCGATATACATTTAGAGTATAAATTGAAAAAGACTCGTGAAGAAGTGTTAGACATTGTGAAACACATCCTTGAGTTTGCGAAAGGTAAATTTGATGAAATCGAGTTCTCCGCAGAAGATGCATCTCGTACAGATTTAGATTATTTATGCCGTGTCTTTGAAGTAGCTATCGAAGGTGGCGCATCGATCTTGAATGTACCAGATACAGTAGGTTACATGACACCAGAAGAGTTTGGCAATCGTATTCGCTACATTAAAGAGCATACGAAAGGTATCGAAAAAGCCATCATCAGTGTACATTGTCACAATGACTTAGGCCTTGCGAATGCCAATACGTTGGCAGCTATTGAAGCTGGGGCTCGTCAAGTGGAATGTACTATGAATGGTTTAGGCGAACGAGCTGGTAATGTGGCCATTGAAGAAGTAGTGATGGCTATCAAAACTCGTCATGACCACTACCCATTCGATGTACACATCGACACACCACTATTCACTCGTACTAGCAAATTGGTGAGCAAACTTTGTGGTGTTGCTGTATCTCCTAATAAAGCTATCGTAGGTGCGAATGCCTTCGCACATGAGTCTGGTATTCATCAACATGGTATGTTGAACAATCCAACGACTTATGAAATCATGACACCAGCTAGTGTAGGGGCAGAAAAAACGTCCATCGTATTGGGTAAACATTCTGGTCGTCATGCCTTTGAAGATCATCTAGTGAATCTGGGATTTCAGTTAGAAGAAGAACGAGTGAATGAGCTATTTGTGCAGTTTAAAGCCTTAGCAGATAAGAAAAAACAAGTCTATGATGAAGATATTTATGCCTTGGTGATGGATACTATGCATCACGAACAAGCATTCCACGTGATACAACATGATTACCATTCCGATCAAAATGGATACGTTCTTGCTAGCATTCGTGTATTAACTCCGAATGGGGAACGTATGGATGCTGCTGTCGGTGATGGCCCAGTAGATGCTTCTTTCAGAGCCATCGAACGATTAGTGAACACACCATTTGTATTGGAAGATTTCCAAATCCGTTCCGTAACAGTGGGTAAGGATGCCCTTGGTGAGGCGGTTGTAAAAGTCAACTATAATGGCCGCAGATTCCAAGGCCGTGGGGTGAGCACAGATATTGTAAAATCTAGTGTAAACGCTTATATTAATGCAGTAAACGCTATTTATTTAGCAAAAGAGTTAGAACAAGAGTTTGGAAACCAGGAGGGTTAATGTCATGGGTATGACCATAACAGAAAAAAATATGGCTCGTCACGCAGGGCTAGCAGAAGTAAAAGCAGGTCAAATGATCGAGTGTCAATTAGATTTCATCTTGATGAACGATATTACATTTCCACCAGCGAAAAAAGAGTTTGAAAAAATCGGTAAACCTGTATTCGATGCGGACCGGATCTACTTAGTACCGGATCATTTTACGCCAAATAAAGATATTAAATCTGCCACACAAGCCAAAGTAATGCGCGATTTCGTACGACAACATAAGATTACACACTATTTTGAAGTAGGTCGTATGGGCATTGAGCATGTATTGTTGCCAGAACAAGGTTTGATTGGGCCAGGGGAAATGATCATCGGTGCCGACTCTCACACTTGTACCTATGGTGCGTTGAATGCCTTTGCTACAGGCGTTGGATCTACGGATGCCGGAGTAGCTATGGCAGAAGGCAAAACTTGGTTCAAAGTGCCAGAAACTATTAAGGTTGTTCTAGAAGGAAAACCAGCGAAATGGATTTCCGGTAAAGATATTGTATTGGACTTAATTGGTAAAATTGGTGTGGATGGCGCTCGTTATAAAGCCCTTGAGTTCCATGGTTCTGGTGTGCAATACATGACGATGGCAGACCGTTTGACCATCTGCAACATGGCTATCGAAGCGGGCGGTAAATGCGGGGTATTTCCCTACGATGCAGTGACAGAGGAGTATATCCAAGGTCGCATCACACGTCCTATTGAACCGATTGCAGCAGACGAAGATGCAGAATACTGCCAAGTGGTGACCATCCAATTAGATGAATTAACACCAGTGGTGGCGTACCCACATCTTCCTTCCAATACGCATTACATGAAAGATATCGTGAAAGAAGAGCGCATTCAAATCGACCAAGTTATCATCGGTTCTTGTACGAATGGACGCTTTGAAGATTTACAAATGTGCGCAGAAATTTTTAAGGGTCGCAAGGTAGCGGACTTCGTGCGTTGCATCGTGATCCCAGGTTCCCAAGATGTATATAACCAAGCTGTAAAAGCAGGCTTAATGGACATCTTCATCGAAGCAGGTTGTGCCGTAAGTACACCAACGTGTGGTCCTTGCTTAGGTGGTTACATGGGAATTATGGCAGAAGGAGAACGCACGGTTTCCACGACTAACCGTAATTTCCGTGGTCGTATGGGACACGTGGACAGCGAAGTATATTTAGCAAGCCCCTATGTGGCGGCAGCAAGTGCAGTAGCAGGGTATTTAGCAAGCCCTGAGGAGGTATAATATGGCAGACTTTCAAGGAACAATTTGGCGCTACGGTGACAATGTAGATACAGATGTAATCATTCCAGCGCGCTACTTGGCCATAGCGGATATGGCGGAACTAGCAGAACATGCTATGGAAGACATTGATACTACATTTGCACCGAATGTGAAAGCTGGTGAAATTATGGTAGCTGGCAAAAACTTTGGTTGTGGTTCCTCTCGTGAACATGCGCCAGCAGTGATTAAAGAAAAAGGTATTTCTTGTATCGTAGCAGATAGCTTTGCTCGTATTTTCTTCCGCAATGCCATCAACATCGGTTTACCAGTGATCGAAATTGGCGAAGCTGTGGACCGCATTCAAGAAGGTCACGAAATCGCTGTGGAAATGGCCACAGGTGTTGTCCATAATGTGACAACTGGTGAAAGCTATCAAGGAACAGCGCTACCACAATTTGTGCAAAATATTGCCAAAGCAGGTGGACTGGTGAATTTTGCAAAAACAAGGCAGGAGTAATATGATGAGTGAAAAACAAATTGTCCTAATTGCTGGTGACGGTATTGGGGAAGAGATAACAAATTCGGCACGCGCTGTGGTGGATGCAGCCTTTGCCAAAGCTGGTGTAACAGCAAACTGGATTGAGAAAAAAGCAGGTGGTGCGGCCATCGATGCCTTCGGTGAACCATTGCCACAAGATACCATCGATGCATGCCAAGCAGCAGATGCTGTATTATTAGGTGCTGTAGGCGGCCCTAAATGGGATGACGTAGATCCGTCCATCCGTCCAGAAAAAGCCATCCTTGGTTTACGCAAAGCATTGGGCTTGTTCTGTAACTTGCGCCCAGTGAAAATCTATCCAGCATTGCGTGAATTTTCTCCGTTGAAACCAGAATTGGTAGAAAACGTTGACTTTGTCATTGTTCGTGAACTAACAGGCGGCATCTACTTTGGGGAGCGGGAAGAAGCACAAGGAGAAGGTCCAACAGAGTTTGCTTGGGACAAAGAGACCTATGCTCGTTATGAAGTAGAACGTATTATGGATGTAGCTGTGGAAACAGCTCGTAAACGATCTGGTAAAGTGGTGAGCGTAGATAAAGCTAATGTATTGGCGTCTTCTCGTTTATGGCGTAAAATTGCAAAAGAAAAAGCAGAAGCGAATCCAGATATCAACATGGATTACTACTATGTAGATAATACAGCTATGCAACTCGTGACAAACCCAGGTCAATTTGATGTACTAGTGACAACGAATTTATTTGGAGATATCTTGAGCGATGAAGGGGCTGTTATCTCTGGATCCCTTGGCTTGTTGCCATCTGCCTCCATCGGTACAGGTACTTCTTTGTATGAACCAATCCATGGATCGGCACCAGATATTGCAGGACAAGGCATTGCTAATCCACTAGGAACAATCTTGTCTGCTGCTATGATGTGTCGTTACTCCTTGGACTTGCCAGCAGTAGCAGACTCCATTGAAGAAGCGGTGACAGCTGTTCTTGATGCGGGCTACCGTACAGGTGATATGTACCGCGAAGGATTCACAAAAGTGAATACCCAAGGCATGACTGATGCTGTTATAGCGCATTTAAGGTAAGTTTTCGCAGTATATAAGGTATAAAAATCGCGACACACTCCTCCACAAACTGATACTATCATTAGGTTTGCTCCGGAGTATGCCGCGTTTTTTTGCAACAATATTATGTATGCTCTTTTATCCAAAAAAAGAAAAGCCGAGGTACATCCTGGCTTACATTGCAAATAAAGTATATCCACGGTGGGGGGCACCATACTTATAGGTTCTCTCTTTAAAAATGATACTTCATTTTATGGCGGGGCGCGCCAACGGTAAAGTTCCTCGCTTTTAGAATGATAGAGCATTCTATGGTGGGGAGCACCAACGATAAAGTTCCGCACTTTTAGATATACATTTACAAGTTCATCCTATCACAGAAATATAGGCATGTCAATTAGGATGAAGAACTATTTATTAATCGATTAACCATATTCTAGCATAGGTGTATCTATATAGAAGCTATACTTTGCATTTAATTTTTTGTGTATTTTTATGTATAATAGATTACATATGTCAATGTTGAAAAATAGGGAACGGAAGGAGTTACTATGGCAGATGAACGAGTAACGGATTTACAGCTTGCTCATGCTGTACTAGGCTATACGGGTGTGCCAGGTGCCTATGCCTATGAAGTGTTACAGAATTTACTTTCAAAGTATAAAGAAAAAGGTGGGTCTATAGAGGGGCAACGAATTGAGCGATGTCAAAGTCACCGTGAGTTGGTACAGGCTGTTCATGAAGGGCGCATCGATTATGCCATATTGCCTATTGAAAATTCCATTGTTGGGGAAGTACGGGATAGTACGGACCTAATTAAAGATAAGAACATCCACATTGTAGGGGAGGTCCGCCATCGTATTAGTCATAGCTTGCTAGGTGTACCAGAGGCGACATTAGATGCGATTGAGGAAGTGTATTCTCACGAGCAAGCTCTCATGCAATGCTCTCAATTTTTGGCGACCCATAGTTCGTGGCAGTTGGGACCTATGAGTAATACAGCAGTGAGTGCCAAGTTTGTCAGTGACACTAGAGACGTAACGAAAGCATGCATCGCCAATGCATCGGCTAAAGAATTATACGGCCTCACACTATTGGCTCCCGATATTGCAAACTTTAAAGAAAACTATACAAGATTTTTCATCATTACCCATAAGGATGTGGTGATTCATAATGCACATAAACTGAGTATTATTGTACAAACTCCGAATACGCCAGGCGCTTTGGTGAAAGTCCTTCGTGTCTTTGAAGACCATCAGCTAAATATGGTGAATATCAAATCCCGTCCTTCTATGCATACACCATGGGAATATTTTTTCTACATAGATATTGAAGGAGAAGGTCGACAGGTTGAATTGATGCAAGCGCTTGAGAAAGTACGTAATTTGACGGATTATTTACAAGTGCTAGGACATTATAAAATTTATGACGTTTTATAAGTGTGTACGTTGTGGGATATCTATTGTTATAGGTGAGATAGTCAATGAAGAATGAGCAAGGAGCAAATTAATGAAAAAAGCAATACTTTCTTTTGTTATAGGGGCAGTTGTTAATGCGGGTGTCATGGGTGGTTTTTGGTACCATGATCGTGAGCAATATACACGAACGATTCCAGCTGTAAGTGTACCACCTCAACTAGTACAAGTTGCCAATGGCACACAAGGTACGACAACGAATGGAACTGTGTCACAACAAGCAGGACAAGTAGCGCCACAACAAACAACTCAACAAGTGCAAATTACACAGGAGAAGGCTATTGAAATTTTTAAAGGGGCTTATCCAGACTATCGAATTGAAAAAGTAAAATTTGATACGGATCATGGTCGTGCTCATTATGAAATTGATGGCGAAACAATGACTCGTGATGTAGAAATTAAAATTGATGCAATAACAGGTGAAATCTTCGCAGTAAAAGAAGATCATTAATCTAGTCATACATACAAGTTGTAGATTCTGTGTCCTTTTCCATAGAAATGAATGAAATATTTGCGCTCATTGTCGATGAACCGACGAGTGCTTTGGATGTGCTTGTACAACAAGATATTGTCAATATGCTAACATCGTTTGGAATAGAATAAGAGCATATATAGATAGTTTTTATAGATACTACATATTTATATGAAAATAGATATGTGGTATGGGGCGACATGATAGGCTGTTGGTGATAGAAATAATTTTAAATCCTTGTAAAACATTTGCAAAAATGCAATAATAAATAAGTAATCATATATTGGCTATTAGAAAATATTCGATATAATAACGCCACAAGATATATGGATAAACATTCATATAAAGGCGAAGTAAAAGTATAAGGAGATACTATGGAACGCATTTTTAAACTACAAAATTTGAATTGTGCCAATTGCGCTAGCGTGATTGAAACAAAATTAAATCAACTAGAATCTGTGTCAGCAGCAACTTTCACGCTTGGCACCCAGCAATTGCGCATTACCTCTAGTATAGAAGATACAGATATGTTACGAGATCAAATCCAAGCGGTGTGCGATGCTACGGAAGATGGCGTAGTAGTGGTACCATTTGTGCGTGCACCTAAAAAAGCACAACAAGTAGAGGATGACCATGAGCATAATTCTAGTTTATTGGGGATTATTATAGGCGCTATCGTGATAGTGGTAGCAGAGTTTACAAATTGGGTGCCAGAGCAATACCTGACTCCATTATTAATTGTAACCTTTGTTATATTAGGTTGGCGCATTGCATGGGCAGCGATTAAAAATGTTATGAAAGGTAAATTATTCGATGAAAACTTCTTGATGTCTGTTGCTACTATTGGTGCGTTAATCATCGGTGAATATGTAGAGGCTGTTTGGGTTATGTTGTTCTTCCAAGTAGGGATTTATTTTGAGGAACGTGCTACAGAACGCAGTCGTAATGCGGTGATGGATGCAGTGGATCTTCGCCCAGAAGAAGTGCGTTTAATCGTTTGTGATGGTAGCGTGCAGGTGGTGAATCCAGAAGATGTACAAGTAGGGTCTCATATCGAAATTCGTCCTGGTGATCGTATTCCATTGGATGGCCGTATAGTAGAAGGTACTACGCGTATCGATACAGCAGCGGTAACTGGTGAACCAGTTCCAGTGAGCGCTACCGTAGGTACAGAAGTGATGTCTGGGTGCATCAATGTGGATGGGCGCATTGTCTTAGAAGTAACGCATGAATTAAAAGATTCCATGGTTATGCGCATTCTTGATGCTGTGGAGCATGCAGCGGCATCGAAACCAAAGATCGACCGTTTTATTACTCGTTTCTCTCGCGTATATACGCCAATCGTAGTAGCATTGGCGATTATCGTTGCCGTAGTACCTCCTCTATTCACAGGAGAATGGCAATATTGGATTTATACAGCTTTAACATTCTTAGTAGTATCTTGCCCATGTGCTCTTGTATTATCTGTGCCTTTGGCATTCTTCTCCGGTATCGGCGCTGGTTCTAAACAAGGTATCTTGTTCAAAGGTGGCAAGGCGATCGAGGCTATGAGTCGCGTGAAAGCGATTGCCTTCGATAAAACAGGTACTATCACAACAGGTACTTTCAACGTACAAACAGTAGAAGTAGCTGGCACTTATACAGATAATGAAGTGTTGCAATATGCAGCGGCTCTAGAAGCTGGTTCTACACACCCGATTGCTATGTCCATTGTAGAAGAAGTACAGCGTAGAGGAGTAGAGTTTAATACGGCTAAGGATGTAAAAGAAATCTCTGGTCATGGTATGGTAGGCATTGTAGAAGGCCATACCGTATTGGTTGGTAATGGTCGTTTATTAGAAACAGAACATGTAACGGTACCAATCATTGAACATGTATATGGTAGTGAAGTATTCGTGGCTATTGATGGTCAATATGTAGGTCGTATCGTCATTGCCGATGCTGTGAAAGAGGATTCTAAAGAGGCCATCCGTCGCATGAATGGAAAAGGATATCATACAGTGATGCTCACAGGTGATGTGGCATCCAGTGCGAACCATATTGCCCAAGAAGTAGGTATCCAAGGTGTGCGTGCCGAGTTATTACCACAAGATAAATTAGAAGTGGTGCAATCTCTACGCAGCGAACATGGTTCTGTCATGTTCGTAGGTGATGGTATCAATGACGCGCCTGTGTTAACTGGTGCTGATGTAGGCGGTGCCATGGGTAGTGGTGCAGACTCTGCCATTGAAGCGGCAGACGTAGTATACATGAACTCCAACCTGGATTCCGTATGGCGTTCCTTAAGTATTGCAGAGCGTACCTTGTCCATTGCATGGCAAAATATTTTCTTCGCCATTGCTGTAAAAATTATCGTTATGGTGGCTGGTGTATTTGGCTTTGCAAATATGTGGGTGGCAGTTTTTGCAGATACAGGGGTATCCATTCTTTGTATCTTTAACTCTGTCCGTATTTTCTACAGTAAATAATATAAGTCCTCCTGCTAGCATGTACGCCCAACTATGTGGCAGGAGGGATTGTGATATCTTCCCCTCCTTGCAGTTACGCAAGGCATATATCACTACATAATAACTATACACCGAAGAGGACTTGGCTATTAGGCTAAGTCCTCTTTGTTGCTATATCTTTTTGTGTCATCCAAAATATTTCGTCTTTACATAGAACGTTGGTAGAAATATTTTCTTTTCCTGATTGGTAGATTTGGTTATAAAAATAATTTATTTGGCACTCTAAAGTAATAGGGTGCTTTTTTATTATAGAGGTAAGATGAAAATAGGATAAAAAAATATAAATGAATACACAATCATATGTTGACAAAATAGAAAATTATAGATATAATAAACATGTGAACAAACACTCAAGTGTTAAAACAGTGTTAAAACAAACTTTAAAACAAGTAGTAAGGTTACATATTATAATTCATAAAGGAGATACGATGGAACGCATTTTTACATTACAAAATTTGAACTGTGCAAATTGCGCTAGTGTCATTGAAGAAAAATTAAATCAACTAGAATCTGTGTCGGCAGCGACTTTCACAATTGGTACGAAACAATTGCGGATTACTTCTACCGTAGAAGATACGGATGCTTTGCAAGAACAAATCCAAGCGGTTTGTGATGCTACGGAAGATGGTGTAGTAGTGGTACCATTTGTGCGTGCATCTAAAAAAGCACAACAAGCAGAGGATGACCATGAGCATAATTCTAGTTTAGTGGGGATTATTATAGGCGCTATCGTGATGGTAGTAGCAGAGTTTACCAATTGGGTGTCTGAGCAATATATGATTCCATTGATGGTGGTGACTTTTGTTATACTAGGATGGCGCATTGTATGGGCAGCAATTAAGAATGGTATGAAAGGTAAACTGTTCGATGAAAATTTCTTGATGTCCATTGCTACTATTGGTGCGTTAATCATTGGTGAATATGCAGAGGCAGTTGGGGTTATGTTGTTCTTCCAAGTGGGCATTTATTTTGAGGAACGTGCTACAGAACGCAGTCGTAATGCGGTTATGGATGCAGTGGATCTTCGCCCAGAAGAAGTGCGTTTAATCGCTTGTGATGGCAGCGTGCAGGTGGTGAACCCAGAAGATGTACAAGTCGGATCTCAT
The DNA here is from genome assembly GCF_003992255.1 of Veillonella sp. CHU110. NCBI lineage: Bacteria > Bacillati > Bacillota > Negativicutes > Veillonellales > Veillonellaceae > Veillonella > Veillonella sp. CHU110. Next base: position 20,775 of record NZ_RQVA01000018.1, read on the forward strand.
ATCGAAATTCGTCCTGGTGATCGTATTCCATTGGATGGTCGTGTTGTAGAAGGGACTACACGTATCGACACAGCAGCGGTAACTGGTGAACCAGTTCCTGTGAGTGCTACGGTAGGCACTGAAGTGATGTCTGGTTGCATCAATGTAGATGGTCGCATTGTCTTAGAAGTAACGCATGAATTAAAAGATTCCATGGTTATGCGTATTCTAGATGCTGTGGAAAATGCAGCAGCATCGAAACCAAAGATTGATCGTTTTATTACTCGTTTTTCTCGTGTATATACGCCAATCGTAGTGGCATTGGCAATTATCGTTGCCGTGGTACCACCTTTATTCACAGGAGAATGGCAATATTGGATTTATACAGCTTTAACTTTCTTAGTAGTATCTTGTCCATGCGCCTTAGTATTATCTGTGCCATTGGCATTCTTCTCTGGCATTGGTGCTGGTTCTCGACAAGGTATCTTATTCAAAGGTGGTAAAGCAATCGAGGCTATGAGCCGTGTGAAAGCGATTGCATTTGATAAAACTGGTACCATCACAACAGGTACTTTCAACGTACAAACTGTAGAAGTAGCTGGTAAATATACAGAAAACGAAGTGTTGCAATATGCAGCAGCCTTAGAAGCCGTATCTACACACCCAATTGCCATGTCTATCGTAGAAGAAGTACAACGTCGAGGTGTAGAATTTAATACAGCCAAGGATGTAAAAGAAATCTCTGGTCACGGCATGGTAGGCACTGTAGAAGGTCATACTGTATTAGTCGGTAATGGTCGTTTATTGGCGAAAGAAAATGTGGCAACGCCATTGATTGATTATGTGTATGGTAGTGAAGTATTCGTAGCCATTGATGGTCAATACGCAGGTCGTATCATCATTGCCGATGCTTTAAAAGCTGATTCCAAGGAAGCCATTCGTCGCATGAATGGAAAAGGATATCAAACAGTGATGCTTACAGGTGATGTGGCAGCTAGTGCGAAGTACATTGCTCAACAAGTAGGCATCCAAGGAGTGCGTGCTGAATTATTACCACAAGATAAGTTAGAGGTAGTTCAATCTCTTCGCAACGATCATGGTTCTGTCATGTTCGTAGGCGATGGCATCAACGACGCTCCTGTATTGACAGGTGCCGATGTAGGTGGTGCTATGGGTAGTGGTGCAGATTCTGCCATTGAAGCAGCAGACGTAGTATACATGAATTCTAACCTAGAGTCTGTATGGCGTTCTTTGAGTATTGCGGGTCGTACCTTGTCTATTGCATGGCAAAATATATTCTTCGCTATTGCTATAAAAATTATCGTTATGGTAGCAGGCGTATTTGGTTTTGCCAATATGTGGGTAGCTATCTTTGCAGATACAGGGGTATCCATTCTTTGTATCTTGAATTCTATCCGTATTTTCTACAGTAAATAATATAAGTCCTCCTGCTAGCATGTACGCCCTACTATGTAGCAGGAGGCATTGTGATATCTTCCCCCCCTTGTAGTTATACAAGGTATATATCACTACATAATAACTATACAGCAAAGAGGACTTAGTCATGAGGCTAGGTCCTTTTTGTTAGAAACTTTCACAAGAAATCATAAAAAAATTGACGAATTGGCCACGATTGATTAAGATAAAGGGTAGGGTTATTAAGACGTTAAGGAGGTGTCACATGTTAACGGTACACAAACACGTAGAGGGGGAATTGTTTACAGATTCCACTGTACAAGATGCTACAAAAGGTTCATGGATAAATTTGGTGAACCCAGACCCCGATGAGTTGGCTATCGTCAATATGATGACACAGATTCCAACGGATGTACTGAAAGCCGCTTTAGATACGGAAGAACGGTCTCACGTGGAAATTGAAGACGAATATATCTTTGTCGTTATTAATATTCCAGTGCTACGCGGATCTGACGTATATGATGCAGTACCATTAGGTATTTTTGTAACAGAAGATTTTTTCATTACTGTGTGTTTAGAAGAAGCAGAAGTGCTCTATCCATTCTTGAGCAATCAGATGCCGACGTTCTATACTTATAAAAAGACACGATTTTTATTCCAAATCATGTATCGCACGGCCGTATTATATTTACGTTACTTGCAACAAATTGATCGCCGTACTGATGATATTGAAAAGAAACTGCGCCATACAACACGTAATAAAGATTTATTCCAACTCTTGGAGTTGCAAAAATCTATGACGTACTTTACCTCTGCTTTGCGTGGTAATGGAACAGTGATGGAACGCATTTTGCGGATTCGTCGTCATGATGATGTACGATACTTACTAAAAATGTACGAAGAAGATGAAGACCTATTAGAAGATGTGATTATCGAAAACAAGCAGGCCGTGGAAATGGTTGAAATGTATTCTAATATTTTGATGAATATGATGAATGCCTTCACATCTATTATTTCTAACAATTTGAATTTAGTTATGAAATTATTGGCAGCCATGACGATTATGTTAGCGGTGCCGACAGCGATATTTAGTTTATGGGGCATCAATGTGCCTGTTCCATTTGCTGATACTCCATATGGTTTTGAGTATGTGATTGGCATTGGTATTAGTTTTGCAGCGCTGGCAGGCTATTGGCTCTGGAAAAATGATTTCTTTTAGTAATACTATATATGATAAAACACACCTGAGGGCGAGACCTTTAGGTGTGTTTTTCTATGTTATGATTCAGGTTAATTATGAAAGTTTTTTATTTCTATTTTTAAAGTTATAAAAATTAAACAAAATGAATAGATTTGATATATAGATATTTTTCGATTTGTGTAAAAATAATGATTTAAAATGATATAAATCACAGATAAATGCCTATAAATGTACACTTTCAAACAAGCATGCATTCCATGTCTTGCAATATTCACATTAGTCATTTGACAATTTTGATAAAAGAAATTAACATATTTATGTAATATCTATAATATAGTTGGGCGTAGATATTGACTATGAATGCCTTAAATAAGGGAAGAATATTTTGGGGAAGATATTGCTAAAAGTTGTATGGGGTTATGGGCAAGATGGAGCAAGATTGTCTGAGCTGTAGCCCTTGCTGACTTTATGTAGAAGATCCACCTCAAAGGTGGCTTTTTTTATGACCAGATGTTTCATAGTGGTAGAGGGGAAGCCCAAGTACTATTTAGAAGGGACGTGGATGATTGAAAACCATAGTAAGTAAGGTATCACAACTGCTGGTTACATTAATTGGTGTTACGTTTCTGACATTTTGCTTGACCTACATTGCTCCTGGAGATCCAGCCTTAATGGTATTGGAAGCAGGGGACACCATTGTATCACAGGAAATGATTGATGCGACACGAAAAGAGATGGGCTTAGATCGTCCATTTATGGAACAGTATGTGCGTTGGGTAGCGGGGGCTGTACAAGGTGATTTAGGGACCTCCTATTCTGGTAAAAAAGCAGTTACAGAAAAATTATCGGAAGGTTTGGGTGCGACGGCACTATTAGCAGTATCAGCCTTTATATTGAATGTGCTCATTTCCATACCAATGGGGATTTATTCGGCGGTGAAAGCGAATAAACTGCCCGACTTTATTATTCGCTTCTTTGCCTTTGTGAATGTATCGATGCCAAGTTTCTGGTTAGGTATGATTTTACTGTACATCTTTGGTTTGAAATTGCACTGGGTGCCGATTGCGACGTCTACGATTAGTTTCAAAGCATTGATTTTACCAGCAATTACACTTGCCGGTGTGATGGCTGCTAAGTTTACGCGTCAAGTACGGACTGTGATCATTGAAGAGCTACATCAAGATTATGTGATGGGTGCTAGAGCTCGTGGTATGAGTGAGTCTCAAATTCTGTGGAAGCACGTGTTGCCAAATGCTTTATTACCTTTAATTACAATTATGGGTATGGGGATTGGTTGGTTACTAGCTGGTTCTGCGGTGATTGAAATCGTATTTTCTTGGCCAGGAATGGGTAAAATGGCAGTCTATGCCATCGCTATGCGTGACTATCCATTGATTGAGGGCTTTGTATTGTGGATTGCTCTTGCGTACACAGTGATTAATTTCTTAGTCGATATTTCGTACTCTATATTAGATCCACGATTGAAAGCGAGGGGATAAGATGAAAGACTTTATATTGCAGCATAAACGATTCTCTTTCTATTCCCTCTTAGTGGCTATTGTAGTGGGAATTGCTATATTTGCTCCTTATATTACACCGCATGATGCGTTCAATGCAGATATGTCGAAAGCATTTTTAAAACCTTCTGCACAGCATTTGATGGGGACGGATAAATTGGGACGTGACACGTTCTCCCGTATTATTTACGGTACACAAACTTCCTTGTTCATGACTATCATCCTTGTTATCTTAACAGCCGTTGTTGGTACAGTAGTAGGAATCTTGTCTGGATTCTTTGGAGGTAAAGTAGAATTAGTATTGATGCGCTTTACAGACATTATGTTGTCTTTCCCAGGAGTGGTACTGGCTATCGCCATTGCCGGAATTATGGGTGGTAGTGCCATCAATGCGATCTTGGCTCTCGTAGTGGTGAGCTGGGCGAAATATGCACGACTTATACGGTCTGCAGTCATCAAACTTCGCCATAATGACTTTATTGCGGCAGCTAGAGTGAATGGTACGAAGCAATTTACTATTTTATGGCGCCATGTATTGCCGAATGTATTGCCTTTAATCGTGATTACGGGGGCGATGGACATCGGTACGATGATGATGGAAATTGCGGGTCTTTCCTTTTTGGGATTTGGGGCACAGCCACCAACACCAGAATGGGGCTTAATGCTCAATGAGAACCGTCAATATATTTTATCGTCACCAGAGTTAATGTTATATCCAGGTATGGCAATTTTTATTGTCGTAACGATTTTTAACTTGTGGGGCGATTCACTGCGAGATATTTTAGATCCTCGTAGTACAGACTCTCATTAAAATGTGTTAGTAACAAGTTTTGTAGAAAGGAACTTAAGATGAAACAAAGTTGGAAAAAGTGGCTTCGTAATGCTACATTTGGCGTTATGGCCGTAGCAGCATTAGGTGTGATTGCAGGTTGTGGTAGCGATAACAATGGACCTGCAGACAAAAGTGTAGTAAAATTCGGTGTTACAAACTTCGCTGACACATTAGAACCTACACAAAACTACTTCGGTTGGGTAGTTATGCGCTATGGTATTGGCGAAACTTTGGCTAAATTTGACGATAAAATGAACACGCAACCTTGGTTGGCTGAAAGTTGGTCTGTATCTGACGATAAATTGACTTGGACTTTCAAAATTAGTGATAAAGCAAAATTCTCCAATGGTAACAAAGTAACAGCAGAAGCGGTAAAAGAATCTATTGAGCGTGCTTTCGAGAAAAATAAACGTGCCGCTACATTCTTCAAATACACAGATATCAAAGCAGAAGGTCAAAACTTGATCATCACTACTGATAAAGCGTATCCAAATGTGCCTGGTTTCTTGGCTGACCCATTATTCATCATCGTAGATGTGTCTGCTGAAAAAGCGGGTCGTGACTTCGCAAAAGAAGGTCCTATTGGTACTGGCCCGTACAAAGTGAAATCCTTCACAAAAGAAAAAGCAGTAGTAGAAGCTAACGAAAACTACTGGGATGGAGAAGTTCCTTTCAAAACAGTAGAAATTCCATCCATCGATGACCCAACTACACGTGCGTTGGCATTGCAAAACGGTGACGTAGACTTCGCAGTTAATATCGGTGCTGGCGACCTTGAGTCCATGCGTAATGACAGCAAATTCAAAGTAGATGAAATTGCGTCTTTACGTACAGTATTAGCTCGTATCAACCAAAAAGGTGTACTAGGTGACGAAAAAGTTCGCGCTGCTTTCATCAGTGGTACAGATCGTGAATCCTACAACAAAGTATTATTAAAAGATACGTTCATTCCTGGTAAAGCACCAATTCCACCAAGCTTGGATTATGGATTTGATAGCTTGAAAGACCCTAATGCGTACAACCCTGAGCGTTCCAAACAATTATTGGCAGAAGCCGGTTGGAAAGATACTGATGGAGATGGTTTCGTAGACAAAGATGGCAAAAACTTAGAAGTGCGTTTCGTAGTGTATAACAGCCGTCAAGAGCTTCCTATCTATGCAGAAGCTGTTCAATCGGACATGAAAAAAATCGGTATCAAAGTAAACATCGAATCCGTGGACTATAACTTAATCGATAAAATGGGTATCGATGGGGACTATGACTTGTTGATCTCCAACATCGTAACAGCGAATACTGGTGACCCTGAAATCTTCTTGAAATGGTACTGGAAAACTAACATGAACGGTGAAAATCCTCAAAATGGTTCCGGTTACAGCAACCCTAAATTTGATGAAATCATGGATCAATTAGCAGTTGAATTCGACAAAACTAAACGTCAAAGCTTAATTATCGAAGCACAACAAATCTTATTGAATGATGGTGCGGCATTGTTCTTAGGTTACCCTAAAACAAACATCGTCAACAATACTTGGTTAACAAATGTAGTGATGTACCCAACAGACTACTACTGGTTGACTAAAGACGTAAAACCAGCAAAATAATCCTTTGCAGATGTCCGCAACAATCGGGAGGCACTTTGCCTCCCCTTGTTGTATGTATGAAATAGTAACTTTCACTAGCATCTCTGAGAACTAAGTAGAAAGGATATATATGTTACTTGATATTAAAAATTTAGCAGTTACCTATGGAAATAATCCGAAGCCAACAATTTCTGGGGTGAACTTGACCTTGGAAGAGGGAGAGATTGTTTCCATTGTTGGGGAATCTGGTAGTGGTAAAACTACAGTCATCCGTGCACTGCTTGGCGTATTGCCAAATACAGGTCGGGTATCAGAAGGAAGCATCACCTTTGATGGACAAGATCTATTGGCCTTTTCAACCAAAGATTGGTTAGATTTACGAGGCAATCATATTGCTATGATTTTCCAAGATAGTGGCAATATGATGAACCCTATTCAAACGATAGGCAAGCAATTCGTAGAGTTCATTCAATTACATAGTACAATGTCGAAACAAGAAGCTGAGACAAAAGCGATTGAGATGTTGGCCCGTACAAACTTGCCACATCCTGAAGCGATTATGAAGTCCTATCCATTTGAACTCAGTGGCGGCATGCGCCAACGTGTAGGGATTGCGATGGCAATTACATTCTCTCCTAAACTATTGCTAGGTGATGAACCGACATCGGCTCTAGATGTAACGACACAAGCACAAATTGTAGAAGAATTATTACGTATCAATCGTGAAAATAAAACATCTATGATTATTGTGACTCACAATATCGGTGTAGCGGCTCACATGTCTGATAAAATCATGGTCATGAAACAAGGGGCTGTGGTGGAATATGGTACAGCTGAGGAAATCATTCGTAACCCACAAGCAGAGTATACGAAACAATTGCTCAATGCAGTGCCAGAAATAGGAGGAAAACGCTATGTCTGAGATTATTATGCAAATTCAAGATATTGTGAAAGAATTTCCTCTTGCCGATGGTTCCACCTTGCGTGCTTGTAATGGTATTTCTATCGATGTGGAAAAGGGGAAAACCCTAGCTATCGTAGGCGAATCTGGCTGTGGTAAATCTACGTTGGTAAAAACAATCATGAACATGCATGAACCTACTTCTGGATCGGTTATGTTTCGCGGCAAGGATATTACGAAATTAAAAGGCGAAGAAAAACGCCAAAACTATCGTCATATCCAAATGGTATTTCAAGATCCAACAGCTGCTTTTAATCCAAAGATGAAAGTACGTGACATCATCTGTGAACCGTTGCGTAATTTTGGATTAATCAATAAAGCTGATGTGGATGCAAAAGCTAAAGAGTTGTTACAAATGGTAGACCTACCAGAAGACTTTGCTGGTCGCTATCCGAACAATATGAGTGGTGGACAACGGCAACGTGTGGCCATTGCTAGAGCCTTAGCATTAGAACCAGAAATTATCGTCTGCGATGAAGCCACAAGTGCTCTTGACGTATCTGTACAAGATACGATTATCGAGCTATTGGTGCGTTTGCAAAAAGAGAAAGGTATTACCTACTTATTTATCTGTCATGATTTGGCACTAGTCCATTTATTCTGTCACAAAGTTGTGGTCATGCATAAAGGGGAAGTAGTGGAACGCCTCAATGGAGATGCCTTAGCAGAAGCACAGCATCCGTATACAAAACAATTATTAAGTGCGGTTTATAACTTAGATCGGTAATCAGTTGGCGATAGCAATATTCAACAACTGAATAGATTGTTTTGCAAAGTAGTACAAAATCTATGAATAATGGATATTTGTTAAACATGAATACTTTTTGATATAATGATTGCATCAAAAGGTGTGTAAATAGAATGTTTCAAGGGGAGCGCCGTAAGGGGCTCCTCTTTTTTATGAGGGTACTATGGAAGAACGATTGACCTATAAAGACTATTTAAAAGTGACGATTCCATTTATGATTTCTACGGTGACTCAACCTTTATTAGGCGCTGTGAATACTGGGATTATGGGGCATATGGACAATGCAATGTACATTGCAGCTGTAGCCCTAGGAGTTATCTTATTTAACAATATGTATTGGCTCTTTGGATTCTTGCGGGTAGCAACCACTGTATTTTCTGCACAGGCTTTGGGAGAACAATCGAAGGAAAGTACATCCTTAAGTTTTTTTCGCCCTCTCATCATTGCCTTGCTGATTAGCGTGGCCTTTATTATTGGCTATCCTTGGATATTTGATTACTATGCAAGTTTTATGCATCCCGACCCAGAGGTGATTGCCCTGATGGCGGATTATACAGATATTTTAATCTGGGGAGCTCCCTTTGTATTGGTTAACTACGTTACCTTAGGATGGCTCATGGGACAGATGATGATACGCGCCACTATGATTATGCAAATTTCAATGAACGTGCTCAACATTGTGTTGTCTTTTCTCTTTGTCTTTGGTTTTGATTTCGGTGTGAAAGGGGTCGCTTGGGCGTCCTTGATTTCCCAAATCTATGCGTCCTTAGTAGGGCTAGGTGCTATGTATTTAGTACGTGAGCGATTAGACTTAACTTCCCGTATGTGGAGCACATTGAAACAGGTGAAACCATTCCTATCTATTATGAAAGTCAACACAGACCTTATGCTTCGTACATTTTGTTTATTGACCATCAACAATTTGTTTGCTAAAGCAGGCAGTGCTATGGGCAGTGATGTGTTAGCCACGAATGCAGTCATCTTGGAGATTATCTTCATCATGGCATACTTCACAGATGGACAGGCCAATGGGGTTAGCGTATTTACAGGCAAAGCTTTTGGAAAACGAGACTTGGTGCTTTGGAAAGATACCTTGAAAATTTCCTTAGTCTGTTTAGCCGTGTACGTGGTGATCGTAGAAGTGGTGTTAGGATTATTCCGTAACGATGCCATTATGCTTATGACCTCAGTACCAGAGATTTACACGATGGCCTTGGAATATTCCCATTATCTATTGCTCTATCCTATCTGTGCAGCAGTAGGCTTATTATTATATGGTATGTACAATGGTATCGGTCAGACTGCATCTGTCCGGAATATGATGTTTATTGCGGTTATCTTCTTCGTGGGTATGCAAGAATTGCTTATCCCTCTATTTGGTAATGACGGCATATGGATGACTTATGTGCTCACGTACCTATTAGAATCTATCATTTTAGTGTTGTTCTTGCCGTTAGCAAAAAAACGGTTTTCCTTGTCGGTGTAGTATATTTCTGATGAAGGTTGCTATTTTACAAAGTATCGTAATCGATAGTAGATGGATGCTTTATATTCTAGTTGGCACATACTATGAAGAATATCTTAATGATAAGTAAAAAGGTATACAGTTGATGTTATAATAACAAGGCGCTACCGATGAGCGAGTATGCTCAAGGTAGCGCCTTGTTGTATGTACGGAATTATTCGTGTTGATGTTCTAAGATCAATGGCTCTGTAATATGGTAAAAGTACCGTGACATATCTTCGATAGAGTACTGGCGATTTGTTTCTAACCACCATAGGACCATTTCCACGAAGGATCCTGCAATATGGTTAGAAATGAAATCATGAGGGATATTATTATGTGGACATGTTTGGTTGTTTAAAAAATGACTTTGGATGAGTTCTTTTAAACTATTCTTGAAGTGGCGAAGGAAGAGTTCATTACTTTCACAGGAAAGTAGGCCTAAAATATTATTGTCATTATCCTCTAAATGCTGCAAGATGTGGAGGAAGATGGCCTCCTTGATATGGCTGTTTTTGTATAAACCATGAGCATGAGAGAAGTCTGAAGCAGTATCGATAATATGCGAGAATAGTTCTTGACATAGAGCTTCTAATAAATCCTCTTTCGTTTCAAAATGGGCATAAAATGTGCTGCGCCCAATCAGGGCTTCATCAATAATGTCTTGCACGATGATAGAGTTGTAATTTTTATGTTCTAAAAGCCTTACAAAGGCATCAAAAATGGCTTTTCTAGTTTTTACTTGTCGCTTATCCATCGTTTCTCCTTACACATATGAATCAAACAAAATGAGATACTTGTTCAATATTGGATACTTTTTTATATATGTTCTGTAAATAACAAAATAGAAAAAGTGATTCTTGTAAATTTTCTCAATTCCCTTATACTAGTAGTATATCATAAGTAACAAAGTGTTTCATATCTTTGTATATATGAATATATCATAAGATAATGAGTTGAAAGAATCCATGGCTATATCATAGACGGTTATGGAACTCATTAGTGGTATAGACTGTTAAGGAGAGAGGATGTGTTCTTATGTTAGAACGAATTGATACGATGTTAAGTAGCACTGCAACGACAGTGATTACAGGAGCCATGTTTTTAGCCATTGTTTTGCACACTTCATTTGATGTGCCTAGTTGGATTCATACATCTTGGATAACTGTGATGACATACCAAGCAGGTCTATAGTTGTAACATACATTTTCTTGTGGTATACTAATCTTATAATTGAATAAATTCGATATAATAGATCGATTCGATGAAAGGAGTATAACATGAAAGAAATTTTAGGTTTCCATTTACATCATTGTCCATATTGCGCTAACGCATTCCGCGCTATTGAAGAACTTCAAGCAGAGAACCCTGCTTTCAAAGATATCAAGATTAACTGGGTAGAAGATCAAGATGCAGTGGAATTGTTCAAAACACATCCATATGAATACTATCCAAATTTATGGTTCGACTTGGACAAACAATATGAAGCGCAACCAGGTGAAAGTTACGAACAAACAAAAGTATTGATCAAAGCTGTGTTCGAAAAAGCAATTCAATAGAACTGTTGATTTCACTTTGCTGAAAAATACTATATAATAAGAGCAGATGCCATTACGTGCATCTGCTTTTTTCAGATATAGGCCGCAGTCTTGAGTAGGCTGTGGAAGGAGGATATATGTTAAATTTTGTTGCCTTAGACTTTGAAACGGCTAATGAAAGTAAAAATAGTGCTATCTCTTTGGCGGTTGTCACCGTAGAAGATGGTCGTATTACAAAACGTGGATACAGTTTGATTAAACCACCGGTGATGCAGTTCAACCAAGAGTTTATCGGCATCCATGGTATTCAACCAGAAGAGGTGCTCAATAAACCCACATTTGACCAATTATGGCCGGCTATTTACAACAATCATTTAAAAGGAAAACTATTAGTGGCTCACAATGCCAAATTTGATATTGATGTATTGCGAGCTACCTTAGATCATTACAATATAGAGTGGCCGGATTTAGAATATACTTGTACCGTACGTATTACGCGCAAAGTATGGCCAGATCTTGTGAACCATCGACTCAATACATTGGGTGGCTTTTTAGGTATTACTTTTAATCATCATAATGCCCTCGATGACTCTGAGGTGTGTGCAAAAGTTGCCATCGCCGCAGCGAAAGAAAAACATGTGGACTCATTGAAGGGCTTATTACATGTGCTCAACATGAAGACCGATTCGTTTATCACAGATGAACGACGGGCCCAAATGGAAGTCAAACAAAGCGGTACACAAGACGCATTCTTTTAGTTTGCTATAGTATCTACTAAGGCGATGCATAGGTAAGGAAAGTTTATATATCTATTACATTTAGTGATACCATTGGATGATGTATCCCTAATAAGCGCCCCATATGATGTACACATAATCTATGGATCATTAGAATTTTATACAAATCACACCAAAGTAATAAGGAACCGGTGCCATATTCCCTTGAACGAACATTCAGAATGCAGTGAGAGAAGGGGGATGTGGCGCCGGTTTTGTATCTAATAAGGAAAAATTGTGATAAAAATCATGCTGCTCATCAGATTATGAGTAAATCATATAACTTATTATTTAATTAAGTATTGAAAAAAATGTTAAAATATGAAAGAATAGAACTATATAAAAAATTATCCTTATAGTAATTAAATTATAAATCCATAGATAGGAGGTATTCCATGTCGGAATTACGCTGGAATCCTTTACTGCGGACTTGGACAATGGTCGCTTCAAACCGTAAAGCACGCCCAACGATGCCAAAGGATTGGTGCCCATTCTGCCCAGGTATTAATAAGAAAGTCCCTGCAGAGTATGATGTGTTGAAATATGATAATGATTTTCCTGCCTTGACGCAAACGCCAGAGGTACCATATGAAGATGGCAATGATTTTTACAAAAGCCAAGAGAACTATGGGAAATGCGAAGTTATCTTATACTCTCCAGAGCACACTGCTAAATTTTACGAACTATCGGAAGAACACATTGTTAAATTGCTAAACCTCATCAAAGAGCGTCATAGCGAATTAGCAAAAGATGAAAAGATTAAATATATTTATCCTTTTGAAAATAAAGGTGAAGCGGTAGGCGTAACGATGCCTCATCCGCATGGTCAATTATATGGTTACTCCTTTGTACCACAAAAATTACAAGTGGAGTTAGAGAGTGCCAAAGATCATCATCATGAGCATGGAGAATGCTTATTCTGTAAGATGAATCAAGTAGAGAAGGAAAAGGATGCTCGTATTGTGGGTGAAAATGACTCCTTCTTGGCGTATATTCCGTTCTTTACAGATTATCCATATGGTGTATTCGTAGTTCCTAAACGACATATGAATTACATTACAGACTGTAATGAAAAAGAAACGAAAGATTTGGCGCACATGTTAAAAACATTAACGGAAGCCTTTGATCGTTTGTTCGATATGCCATTCCCATATATGATGGTATATCACCAAAATCCAGTGAATAGTTCTGAATATGAAGGTCATGAAGAATATTATCACTTTAATATTCAATTCTACCCACCATTCAGAGAAGCAAATAAAATCAAATACTATGCATCTTCAGAAATGGGAGCATGGGCAGCAGCCAATACGAGTGCTGTAGAAGAAACAGCGCCAGAATTGCGCAAATTATATAGTGAGGTTGAACAATCTAATGGTTAAAGAAGAACTACAACAGCGATTTCTTTCCTTTTTTGGAGAGGGTCCTGGTGATGTACACTGTTACTTTGCTCCAGGTCGAGTAAATGTAATTGGTGAACATCAAGATTATAACGGTGGACATGTATTCCCAGCAGCATTAAAAGTGGGTATCCACGGAGCTATTCGTTTACGCGAAGATAGTAAAGTACGTTTACACTCTGATAACATGGAAAAAACTGTGATTGTCGATGTAAACGAACAGTTCCAATACAATATTGAACACGATTGGGCTAACTATCCATTGGGAATTATCCAATTTTTAAAAGATAAAGGACATACAGTGCCAGGCATGGATATTTACTTTAATGGTAACTTACCAGCAGGAGCAGGTTTGTCTTCTTCCGCATGTATGCTAGATTTGACTGGATATATGTTGCTTTCAGAGTTGGGATTGACACCGATTGATCGAACTGAACTAGCTAAAATGGCCATGCATGTAGAATATCATTTTGTGGGTGTAAAAGTAGGCATCATGGATATGTATGCCATTGCTCATGGTAAAGAAGGCCATGGTGTACTATTGGATTGTACAAAAATGGAACGCAAATTAGTTCCTTTAAACTGGCATGGCTATACATTGATCATTATGAATACGAATAAACAACGTGGTCTTGTAGACTCTAAGTTCAACGAACGCAAAGGCCAATGTGATGCAGCCCATGAAATCATTCAAAAGCATAAAGATATCTCTGGATTAGCATTAGCTACACTAGAGGATTTAGACTATATTACCGATGATGTGTTACAACGTCGAGCACGCCACGTTATTACTGAAAATCTACGGGTTTTAGAATTCATGAAGGCTTTGGAAGCTGCTGATTTAACAGGTATTGCCCATTGCTTGAATGAGTCTCATAGATCCTTGCAAGTAGATTTTGAAGTAACAGGAAAAGAATTAGACACGATTGTTACTATTGCACGCGCTCAAGAGGGATGTATTGCGTCTCGTATGACAGGTGCAGGATTTGGTGGATGTGCAATTGCCCTTGTAAAAGATGAACACGTAGAGGCTTTTATGAGAGCTCTTCCAGAAGAGTACGAGAAACAAATTGGTGTTACCCCTAGTCTATACATTGCAGATATCGGTGATGGGGTGTATTCGATGTAAAGGAGATAGAATCATGGTAAAGCCGCAGATTAGCAATGATGAAATAATTTTGAATTACATCAGGCGTCATGGCCCTGTATCAAAGGCATTGATTGCTAGACAGACTAAGATAACTCCTCCTACAGTGACTAACATTTGTGCGAATTTGATTCGACAAGGGTTGGTCTATGAAGATCGTCAAGAACGGTCTGCCTTGGGAAGACCATCTATGTTGTTGGGCTTTAACACCGATATTGAAACTATCTTGATTGTACATGTTAGAACCCATGCGATTGTGTATTATGTGACGACGGTGGGTCAGCGTATTTTATATCAGGCTGAGACGTCTATCATTGGATGTACGGCAGATGAAATTATGCAACATATGTATAAAGGTATGCAGGAACTCTTCAATGGGGACTATCAAATCAAAAGCATTGGCTTGATTTTACGAGGCCCTGTAGATTCTAGTAAAGGAATTTCTATTTATTCACCAAATGGAAAGTGGAATAATATTCCTTTCAAATATATCTTAGAAGAACGATTCCATGTACCTGTATATGTAGAAAACGATGTTCGTTGTTTATCAACGGGTGAATATTATTTTGGCAGTGGTAAAGAGATGGATAACTTAATTGTCCTTAAGTTTAGTTATGGGTTAGGAGTGTCCTTGATTTACCACGGTGAGCTGTATCGTGGAGTGAACGATAGTGCTGGCGAAATAGGCTATGGTGTGATACGGTTGGATCAAGAAGGCAATGAAGTTCGTTTAGAAGACATTGCATCAGAGACATCGATTCACAGGTATGTGATGGAACAAATGGAGAAGGGCCGATACACATCGGTACAAGATAATCCATTAGTGACCAGTAAAGCCTTTCGCGTTGAGCCTATTTATGAAGCGGCAGTAGAAGGGGACGAAGTGTGTTTGGAAGCTTTATCTCGGGTAGGCCATTACCTCGGTATTGCACTGGCGAATATTGCGAATTTATTTAATCCAGAACGGATTATTTTAAGTAGTGCTATGGGCAATGCAGTAGGTGTGATGGATCCTATATTACGAGGAGTGTTAGAACGCAATTCGTATAAGACTCATGCGATTAATCTTGAGTATTCTGGCAATGGTTCTTATTATACATTGCTAGGAATGATTGATATCGTGAGTGCAAAACGAGCTGAAGAAGCTTGGTTAGGGTAGGTACCACGACTAGACAACTAGTCTTATAGGTATAGAGGATATCTAATTAAGGAGGATATTATTATGAAACGATCTTGGAAAGCAGCGTTGCTAGCATCAGCAGCAGTAGGTGCACTTGTGTTAGGTGGTTGCGGAAGCGATCAAGGAGCAAGCGGTGACAAACCTCAAATTGGGGTTGCGATTTACAAATTTGATGACACTTTCATGAGTGGCGTACGTGCAGAAATTGACAAAGCCGCTAAAGATAAAGCGAAAGTGGATATTGTAGACAGCCAAAACTCTCAACCAACACAAAATGAAAAGATTGACTTATTCATCAATAAGAAGTACAAAGCAATCGGCGTTAACGTTGTAGACCGTACAGCAGCAGGCGTTATCATTGATAAAGCTAAAGCAGCTAACATTCCATTGGTATTCTTAAACCGTGAACCATTGAAAGAAGATATGGCTAAATGGGACAAAGTATACTATGTAGGCGCAAAAGCTGAACAAAGTGGTGAAATGCAAGGTAAAATCTTGGCAGATTACTTCAAAAAACATCCAGAAGCATACCATAGCAATGATGGTGTTATTCACTATGTAATGATTACTGGTGAACCAGGTCACCAAGATGCGGTACTTCGTACACAATACTCTGTAGAATCCCTTAAAAAAGAAGGTATGAAAGTTGAAGAATTAGCTAGCGATACAGGTATGTGGGACCGCGTTAAAGGTCAAGAAAAAATGGCAGCGTTCTTGAGCCGTTACGGCGACAAAATCGATGCTGTTATCTGTAACAATGACGACATGGCATTAGGCGCTATCGAAGCATTGAAAGCAGCAGGTTACTTCACAAATGGCAAATACATTCCAGTAGTAGGCGTTGACGCTACAACTCCAGCAGTACAAGCGTTGAAAGACGGCACATTATTGGGTACAGTATTAAACAATGCTAAAAAACAAGGTCAAGCTGTATTCAATCTTTCCTATGTGTTAGCTAAAGGCGAAACACCAAATAAAGACAATACAGGTTTTGAGATTGTTGACGGTAAATATATTTGGGTACCTTACGAAATCGTAACGAAAGAAAATGCGGATAAGATTTTAGGTGACAAATAAGAAAATGCAGTAAGGGGGCATTTTGCCCCCTTAATTATCTGATTAGTAGGAGGAAAATGTATGGGCGAGTACATATTAGAAATGCGCCAAATTACGAAGGAATTTCCTGGCGTAAAGGCCTTGGATAATGTCACTTTCAAAGTCCGACCAGGCACCGTACATGCTCTAATGGGAGAGAATGGCGCGGGAAAGTCTACTCTTATGAAATGCCTGTTCGGTATTTATAAGCCTGATCAAGGGGACATTGTCATTGACGGCGAAGTAGTAGAAATGACAGATTCCCGAAAAGCTCTTGGAATGGGAATTTCCATGATCCACCAAGAGTTATACCCTGTGTTACAGCGGAATGTTATGGAAAACTTATGGTTAGGTCGATTCCCAACCAAAAAAATTGGTCCTTTCAAATTTGTAGACCATAAAAAGATGAAAGAAGACACACTAGCATTGTTTGATGAAATCGATGTAGACATCGATCCAGAACAATTAGCTGGTGATTTATCTGTTTCTAAGCTACAAAATATTGAGATTGCAAAAGCAGTATCTCATCAATCTAGAATTATTGTTATGGATGAACCTACCTCTTCTCTAACAAGCGATGAAGTAGAACATCTTTTCAAAATCATTAACTCCTTACGCAAAAAAGGGGTTGCAATTATATATATTTCTCATAAAATGGAAGAAATCCTACGCATATCTGATGAAGTAACGATTATGCGTGATGGTCAATATATAGGAACTTGGCATGCTGATGAATTAACAACTGACCTGATCATTCAACGAATGGTAGGTCGTGAAATGACGCAGTTATTCCCTGAAAAAACCAATACTCCATCGGAAGAAGTACTTCGCGTGGAAAATTTGACATCTATACACCCACACTCTTTTAAAGACGTAAGCTTCTCTCTTCGTAAAGGTGAAGTACTTGGCGTAGGTGGTCTTGTAGGGGCACAGCGTACAGAAGTTATCGAAGCATTATTTGGACTCAGAGGCCTTCAAGAGGGTAAGATTTACCTGCACAATAAGGAAGTGCACATCCGTCATCCACGAGATGCGAAAAAATTGGGTATGGCATTGCTTACAGAAGAGCGCCGTACAACAGGCATCTTCCCGATGCTCACCATTGTAGATAATACGACAATGGCGGCGTTGCCAAAATACGAGAATAAGTTTAAATTGTTAAACGACAATAAACGACTAGACGATACAAAAGAGGGTGTTGCCTCCTTGCGAGTAAAAACACCATCTACTGAAACAAAAATTCAAAGTCTTTCTGGTGGTAACCAACAAAAAGTATTGATTGCCCGTTGGTTAAATACGAATCCAGAAATCCTACTCTTAGATGAACCGACACGGGGTATCGACGTAGGAGCGAAATATGAAATTTACTCCATTATTAATGAACTGGCTAGTGCTGGTAAAAGTATCATTATGATTTCCTCAGAAATGCCTGAGTTATTGGGTATGAGTGATCGCATTATGGTTATGAGTAATGGATATATGAGTGGCATCTTAGATGCACATGAAGCGACAGAAGAAAAAATAATGGAACTAGCGACAGCTGGTTTAGTCTAGGAGGTATCGTATGAGCCAAGGTAAATTAGGAAAGTTTCTTTCCCAGAATATTATCTATTTGGTACTAGTAGTACTAGTAGCGGCTATTTCTATGTATAGCCCGAACTTTTTATCCGTCACAAGTTTTCGTGATATTTTGATTCAATCTTCCCCACGTGTTATTATTGCGTTGGGTTCTGCTATGATTTTGATCACCGCAGGTTGTGACTTGTCTGCAGGTCGTGTGGTTGGTTTGACTGCTGTGGTATCTGCATCTTTAACACAATTGCCAGATTATCCACGTCCGTTCTTTGAACATTTACCAGAACTACCATTGATTTTACCAATCGTGATTGCTATCGTGGTGGGTGCTATCATCGGTTTAGTATCTGGCGTCATTGTAGCGTATTTAAAAATTGTACCATTTATTTCCACACTAGGTACTATGGTTATTACCTACGGTATTTGTTCCTTGTACTTTGATATGGAACCAAATAACTCTCAACCAATCGGCGGTTTGCGTCCAGAGTTTACGCAAATCGGTACAGGTTCATTAGACCTAGGATTTATGACGATTCCATACATTGTTATTATCGCCGCAGTGATTTCTTTAATCATGTATGTGGTATATAATAAAACAATTCTTGGTAAAAATATGTTTGCCATTGGTGGTAACCCACAAGCAGCTGTCGTATCTGGCATCAATGTGGCAGTAACGTTAGTGATTATCTACGTTATCGCTGGTGCTTTGTATGGCGTAGGTGGTATATTAGAAGCAGCCCGTACAGGTGGTGCTACTAACAACTATGGTAATATGTACGAGTTAGATGCTATCGCAGCATCTGTTGTAGGTGGTGTATCTATCACAGGTGGTATCGGTACTGTACCTGGTATCATCGCAGGTGTATTGATCTTCACAGTTATCAACTACGGTTTAACATTCGTTGGTATGGGACCATACTGGCAATTGATTATCAAAGGTTTAATCATTGTCGTAGCGGTTGCTTTCGACGTACGTAAATCTATGGGCCGTAAATAATTTTATACTGAAATCATTAGCCCTCGGCTTTCACAGGATTGTGAAAGTCGGGGGTTTTCTGTTGCCCTCAATGTTGAGAGATTAGCTTAAAACTCATTGCAGTATCTTGTAATGAGTTTTTGTAATAATTGAAATTATAGAATATTTTTCAAATAAGTTCTGCAAAATGTATATAATCAAACAAATGTAAATTATTACCCAAACGAAAAAGTTATGTGAATTGCATATTATATATTTCGTGAATTTTATAAATTATGAATATATCTT
>NZ_RQVA01000019.1:0-37351 GCF_003992255.1 Veillonella sp. CHU110
TTGTTCAATGCTGTTGGGCTTGTTGTGCCTGTTTTGTCTGCTGCTGGATTTGGATTTACCAAGGCAGTTTTCAATGGAGTAGTTGCTGGATTGATTGGTTCAATCTCAGTGCCATCTTCATCTACTAATTTACCAGCATCATTTGTTTTCACTGCTGGTTTACCTGCTTCACTAACTGGTTGACCTTGTTCGTTCACTTTGTAGAATTTGTCGCCCACTTTAGATACTGGTTTTCCATCCTCAGTTGTGTATGTCACAGGTAAGCCTGTTACGTTGAAGGATACATTACTTACAGTGCCTTCTGCATTTGTTGTAACAACTGCTGTTGTATTACCACCGTTCACAAAGTTTACTTTGTCGTATGGTTTTACGAAGTCTTTCGCAGTTCCATTTTCTTGTAAATTCCAACCTGCGTTTAATACGTCACCTACTGTGGCTACATTATGCACATTAACTTGATCAGCTGCAGTTCCTAACGTTGGCGCTGCCTGCTCTGTAGTTGGTGTATCAGTACCTGTTTTAGCGCCGACTAAGTTACCTTCTACATTTGTTAATTGTGTTGGACTTGTTGTTCCTGTTTTATCTGCTGCTGGATTTGGATTTACCAATGCATTTTTCAATGGAGTAGTTGCTGGGTTGATTGGTTCAATCTCAGTGCCATCTTCATCTACTAATTTGCCAGCATCATTTGTTTTCACTGCTGGTTTTCCTGCTTCACTAACTGGTTGACCTTGTTCGTTCACTTTGTAGAATTTGTCACCTACTTTAGACACCGGTTTTCCATCTTCAGTTGTGTAGGATACAGGCAATCCTGTTACGTTGAAAGATACATTACTTACAGTACCTTCCGCATTCGTTGTAACAACTGCTGTTGTATTGCCACCGTTCACAAAGTTTACTTTGTCATATGGTTTTACGAAGTCTTTCGCTGTTCCATTTTCTTGTAAATTCCAACCTGCATTTAATACGTCACCTACTGTCGCTACATTATGCACATTAACTTGATCAGCAGCAGTTCCTAACGTTAGCGCTGCCTGCTCTGTAGTTGGTGTATCAGTACCTGTTTTAGCACCAACTAAGTTACCTTCTACATTTGTTAATTGTGTTGGACTTGTTGTTCCTGTTTTATCTGCTGCTGGGTTTGGATTTACCAATGCATTTTTCAATGGAGTAGTTGCTGGGTTGATTGGTTCAATCTCAGCGCCATCTTCATCTACTAGTTTGCCAGCATCATTTGTTTTCACTGCTGGTTTACCTGCTTCACTGATAGGTTGACCTTGTTCGTTCACTTTATAGAATTTGTCACCCACTTTAGATACTGGTTTTCCATCTTCAGTTGTGTAGGATACAGGTAATCCTGTTACGTTGAAAGATACATTACTTACAGTACCTTCCGCATTCGTTGTAACAACTGCTGTTGTATTGCCACCGTTCACAAAGTTTACTTTGTCGTATGGTTTTACGAAGTCTTTCGCTGTTCCATTTTCTTGTAAATTCCAACCTGCGTTCAGCACATCACCTACTGTGGCTGCGTTATTTGGATTTACTTCATTAGCACCTTTACCCACTGTTGGCGCCGCCTGTTCTGTAGTTGGTGCATTTGTATCTTTTTTAGCACCTACTAAATTACTTGCTACGTTTGTTAATGCAGCTGGTGTTGTGGTGCCATCAGGACCATTTACAGAAGTGATTACCTCTGTGCCTGGAACAACTGCATCATTTGGACCTTCTCCATTTGGCGTTGTATGGTATGTAACAGAACCATTCTCAGCTTTCACTGGATATACTTTTGTACCATCTGCTTTTGTATATGCCACTGGAGAGCCAGAATCGCCAGACCCAGACATTGCTTTTTTATCTAATCCTACTGTGATTGTACGAACACCTGTAGCAGCATCTGTAGCACCAGAAACAATAGCACCATCTTTACCTACGAATTTCACTTCGTTTGCATTTTTTACTGTTTCAGAATACGCCGTATCAGTAGCTGTTCCATCTGCACCTGTTGTTTTATCGGCAGATACAATCCAGCCCATATTACGTAAGTCACCCACTGTGGCTACTGTGTCATCAGATACAGCATCATTTACCAGATTACGTAATGCATTTTTAACTGGTACTTTACCGTTAACATTGGGCGCATCAAAGTTAACTAAATTACTTGTTATATTATTCAATGCCGTTGGACTTGTTGTTCCTGTTTTGTCTGCTGCTGGATTTGGATTTACCAATGCATTTTTCAATGGAGTAGCCGCTGGATCGATTGGTTCGATTACATTGTTATCTGCATCCACCAATTTACCATCTTCATTTGTTCCCACTACTGGTTTACCTGCTGCACTGATAGGCTGACCTTTTTCATTTACTTTGTAGAATTTGTCACCCAATTTATACACTGGTGTTCCATCCTTAGTTGTATAGGATAATTTCGGAGTTCCAGTAATCTTTTCTACAAGACTATGGATTTGAGATCCATTAATAGCATCTGTAGAAGTGCTAGAGATTTCCCCAGCAGCGATATTTTTCAATTGACGTTCAAAACCAGGTTTACCAAAAGAAACTATATCTCCCTTATTGGTTTTGTCTCCACCTGCCCATTCATAGGTAATACCATTTATAGTAGTGGATGTTTGTTTTGTACCTTGTGAATCCTTATCTGCTACCGCACCACCACCAATAGCTACAGAATTGTCTAGGTCCGCCGTAGCACCTGTACCGATAGACACAGTGTTGACTTTCTTAGCTTTAGCTCCTGTACCCAAAGCTAATGAAATGTCCCCAGCCTCTGCCTTAACACCAATAGCAATAGCCGCTTCACCAGATCTAGTATCTGCATACTGACCTCCATCCGTATGAAGGTCTTTACCTGTTAATTTAGTATACGCTTTACCGATAGTATTCGTTTCCTCTTCCCCGTCAGGGTTTGTATACGTAATTTGTTTTCCAACAGCTTTATCTACATCATCATTACCAATGGCAATAGAAGAATTACCTTCTGAGATAGTATTCGCTCCAATCGCGATGGATTGGTCACCAAAAGCACGAGCCCCTTCATTGGCTGTAGCTCCGCTACCAATAGCTACTGATTGATTAACAAAGTGCCGACCAGCAATTTTATCAACACCCGCTGTAGCATGGGTACCAATGATTACATTTCGATTCCCTTCTTCAAGAGTTGCATCACCTACATGAACAGTGTGCGAACCAGCGTTGGTAATTCCGCCACCAATAGTAATCCCCCAAGTATTTACTGTCGACCCATTGTCTGATATAGTAGTACCATTAGTACTACCAATCAACACCGTTGCCTCTACTTGATTGACATTCATGACCGCTGGCGTTACCACCATAGCCATCGCCGCTGTAGCCATCACAATCGCCTTCGCTTTATTACGACCTACACGCTTAGCCAATTCTGACACGACTACATAACAGCCTTTTGTCTTATTCCAAATTACCTTGTATACGTGGTTCAAACCCATATAACTCTCCTTTTCTGTACCATCCGTACTATAAAACTGTAAACTACTATTCGTTTTTGATACTTATAGATTTCACTTAGATTATCTAATTGTAGAATTCTAGTTCATAACTACAAATAAACCTTTGGTATCCCAAAGGTGTGAATAAGTAAAAGCAATATTTATCCATGAACTAAGTATCCACAAAACGTAAAACCTTTGATTTCTAATCAATTTATTGCATCAATTTAGTTCTATATATTTCGATATCATTATAACTGAATTTCTATACATAATCAACCCTTTATTTGGAACCCCTTTAGAACTATTGATTCTATAGTCTTTACAGGATATTTATTCAGTTTCATTTACCTCTTCATATAATCTTCATTTATGAATATAAATTTGTAAAATTAGTTATATTATTCATTTATTTAAAATAATATAGCCTATATGTGCATTTTTATTCCCTTATAATTTTAGGTTTTTAAAGTATATTACTTATCAAATATTATTTTAACTGAAAATATAATTATTCAAAATGTTTATTTTTAATGCAGGTTATAAGCATAATTCCATTTATTTTTATCATAACCAAAGTACACTAACTTTAAAAAGATTCTTTTTACCTACATCACACAAATACAAGAAGAGTGTGGCATGTCTCAGAGTAAACCTTAATGTAACGTAAGTTTACGGTGGGATGTGCCACGCTCTTCCTACCCTCTGAGGAACACCATTACGAGTGGTAGCCTTTGTGGCGTTCCTTATTACCCAACTTATAGAAACACAAAAAGAGCACGGTGTGCCCCGAACAAACATTATGAAATACCGTTTGTGAGGGGTATGCCGTGCTCTTCCCTTTGTCCTATTTAGTTATGAACGCCACAAGACTACATAGCGTCACAAGTGACGACCTACATAGGAGAAATAAACTCCTATGCTTTTTCGATTAAACGTTTAAACAATTCAGCAATTTGCTCTTGTTGTTTTTCGTTTAATGCTTTTAGTTCTTCCAATTGATCTTTTTGGATTTTGTTTTGTGCTTCTAAGGCAGATACCTTATCTTGTAAAGTATATGCTGAGCTGATAGGTCCTTGACGGAATGTATCTTTCACAGCTGTTTCATCTGCACGAGCACCAAACTTCCAAGTCACACTAGCGTTCATCATCGTTTCATCACCATGACCATTATAGGAGGCCCCCATATGGAACATAGTAGATTCATTTTTGAAATGATTTACGCCCAATGCTAGCGCGCTAGAACCTTTATAATGTCCTAGACCTGCGGAAATTTGTGTTGGCTCCAATGGATCATACTGGATGGATTGCAAGCCCGCTAAGGCAGCTGCTTGTGCACCCATACGATTCATACGATTATTGATATTAATCGTTGTACCTCGTAATTGAGACACGTTAACTCCATCCGTATCTTTTGTACCTGGTGCCACGTTGTGAATTTGTTGCATACCGGCAGAGATACCTTCTGTCATAACTGGATTGCCATCTGGACCTGTGACAGGTTTACCATTTTTATCCAATACTGGTTTATCCATACCGAAGGAGATGACACGAGTGTTATCCACTACATTTGGCTTCAAGACTCCTACAGCTCCATCATACTTATCACCAGGTTTACCATCTTGGCCTACATATTTGTACTTGCCATCTGTATCTTTCATGACTGGCTTACCATCTTTGTCCAAGAAGGTAGGGTTACCATTCACATCACGAGCTACCGTGCTATTTGGAATAACTTTCAATCCTTCGTTAGTGTACTCTGTAGAGTTACCAGGATTTTTAACTACTTCTTTTTGCTTACCTGTAGCAGGGTCGATAACTGGCTTACCATCTTTATCGAATACCTTCTCCATTTTCACTACTTCTTTTTGTTTTCCAGTAGCAGGATCAATCACCGGTTTACCGTCTTTGTCCACTACTTTTTCCATTTCATCCGTAGTTGTGAAAGCAATTTTATCCCCAGATACATGGGATGTTTTATCTACACCAGTGTTAGGATCTTTCGCATTCAAGAGTAAATCTTTATTCGTTAAGGATGCTGTGTTTTCTCCGGATTTATCTGAAATATTAATTTCCTTAGGTCCCACCACAGTTTTGTTATCATCTTTATCTTTATACGTAGTTCCTGTTGCTGCAGACGTATTGGTATTACCGTTTGTATCTTTCAACACATTAGTTGTCGGAGTACTTGTATTCGTATTACCATCTTTATCTTTCAACTCAGATGTGCTTGCCGTAGATGTGTGAGTATTACCATTTGGATCTTTCAATGTATTTCCAGTTGCTGTATTGGTATTGATGTTGCCTGCTGCATCTTTGATTTCAGACTTATCTGCTGTAGTCGTCGTCGTGTTTCCAGCTTTGTCCACTAAGGTAATCGTATTCACGCCGATATTAGTAGCATTATTATCTTTATCTTTGATAGTAATTGTATCCCCTGCAATCGTTGTGGATTTACCATCTTTACCATTCACCCCGATAGTACCTTGGCCATCTTTGGCAGTCATAGAGATACCGTTTTTGCCATCCTTGCCATTGATACCAAATGCACCATTACCATCTTTACCAACAGTAGCAGATACAACATCTTTACCGTCAGCATTTTTCACGATCATAGCGCCATCTTTAGGTGGAATTACATCTGCCGGAGGTACTGCTTTTGCATTCTCCTTAGGTGTTACTGTCGTAGTTCCATCTGGATTTGTAACGATTGTTACATCGCCTTCTTTGTAGTATTGGTCTCCCACTTTCACAAGGTTGTTACCATTTTTATCAGTCGCTGTACCACCAGTTGTGACAGAGTCAATTTTTAGATCTCTGTTAATATCAACTTTCACATAGGTCGTTGCTTTCTTAGTACCGTCCTCGTTAAGAGCGTCTACAGTTACCATAGATACATTTGTGTTAGCACCATTTGCGAATTTCACATCGTCATTTGGATTTACCTTATCGTACACTTTTGCATCTTTACTGAAGTCTTTATCAGTAGAACCAATGCCTACATTCCAACCAGAATCTTGGATTGCATTCGCCACTGCATTACCAGTTACAACTCCTGCACCTGCATTCGTTACTTTGTCAGTATTAGGATCAACCTTCAATGGAGTGCCTGCTGGTTTACCGTTTTCATCTTTGTCGAATCCTATTGGTTTACCATCTTTATCTACTTTGTAGTAGTTATCACCAATCTTAACAGCATCAGTTTTGGAACCATCGCCATGAGTGATTGTTACTTTATTCGTAACTTCTCCTTCTTTGATACCTACTGTAATTTCACGAGTGCCGTCAGCCAATGTTTTACCAGTAACAGTCACACCTTGATCGCCTTTGAAGTCCACTACGTTAGCATTTTTCACCACATCTTTGTAGCCATTGCCATCTTTGGCAGATACAACCCAGCCCATATTTTGCAAGTCACCTACTGTAGCTGCTGCGTTTTTATTCACAGGAGCATCTTTTGTACCTTCCAAATCAACTAAGTTTGTTGGTGTTGTATTAGGTGTAGTTCCTGGTTCTGTACCTGTTGGTGTTGTATCTACAGTTTTTGTATTCAACGTGGAACCTACCCCTGTGATTTGTGTTGGTTTACCATCTTTAGATGTCACATTTAATGCGGAAGATGGTTGTGCATCCGTTGCGTTGTTTGTAGCTGGTTTTGCCGCTTCTGCTTTCATCGTTACTGGGCTTACTGGTGTCACAGGTGTTGTTGTTACATCCACTGGCGTTGCGCCTTGTTTAGGAACACCATTCTCCACATCAGCTGGTTTGTAATAGTTCTCGCCCACTTTCGTGTACGTATTACCTTTACCATCTGTGTATGTATTTGGGCTACCTACATTCAACGTGCCAGTATCCACAGTTTTGAAAGTCACATCATCTTTCGTAGCGTATGTAATTTTACCATGTTCATCCTGTTTCACAGTCAAGTTATTGCCTGCAACCATTTCCACAGTATTACCTGGTTTAATTAACTCGCCATCATTTTTACTACCTGTCGTTAACTTTTCCCCACCATCAGCGGATGTTTTTAAGTTAAAGCCAGAATTATTGATAGCTTCTGCTACGTTTTGTACAGTGGCTACTTTATTCAATCCTGCATCATCATGTGCTTTTTGAGCGTCATTCACAGGAGTTTGTTTCTCTGCTACTTGCGCTTTTTTATCTTCCACATCTTTTTGCAATGCTGGATCGTTAGGTTTCGCTGCCAGTGCAGTTTCCGCCGTTTTTAAAGCATCCTTCGCTGTCGCTAATTCTTTCACCGCTGCATCTAACGTATCTTTTAACTGTTTAGCCGTCGTAGGATCTACAGGTGTAGCAATAGCACCTGTTTCTTTCTGATTAGCATCTACAGCTGGTTTCATTTCACCTGTAGTTACTTTTACACCATCCTCATCAACAGTCACAGAGCCATTAGCTGCTTTCACGTTGAAAGTCACATCACTTGTGGTGTTACCCTCACGAGTTGTCACCACCGCTGTTGTGCCAAGGCCGTTGATAAAGTTTACGGTATCATAAGGTTTCACAAAGTCACGGGATTCCCCATTGTTTTGTAAATTCCAACCTGCATTTAATACGTCGGACACTGTGGCTGCATTGTTACCAATGTAGTTAGGATTTGCCGCACCGTCTGCTGTTTTAGGGTTAGACAATTTAGCAGCATCTTCTGCTGTTAATGGTGCTTTGTTGATGTTTTCTACATCGCCGGCTTTTTCTGTACCATCAGGATTTGTAATTGTTTTGGATCCATCATTTACATTTGGAATGTTGTTTTTCACATTTTTCAATGTAGTTGGGCTTGTTGTACCTTCTGGTCCATTGATAGATGTAACCACATCTCCTTTTGGAACTTCTGCGCCAGATCCATCTGGATGTTCAAAGAATTTAAGTTCTTCTTTTCCAGTATCTGGATTTGTAACCATCTTAGGATATACCTTAGTACCATCTGCTTTTGTGTAATTAACAGGTGTAACTGAATTATTCGTAGATACTTGGTCATCTACTTTTACAGTAATTGTACGTACACCTTTGTCATCTGTTTTACCAGATACGATCGCAGTACCTTCGCCTACAAATTTCACTTCGTTTGCATTTTTCACTGTGTCTGTATAGGCCTTGTCTGTTTCACCTGTTGTTTTGTCAGAAGATACAATCCAACCCATGTTACGTAGATCACCTACAGTTGCTACTGTATTGTCGCTGACATTTGGTTGACCATTTTCTGGTTTAGACAAGTCTACTAAGTTATTACGAACTGGTGCTTTACCATTCACATCTGGATCACTGTAATTTGCTAATTTGCTAGTTACATTATCCAAAGTTGTTGGGCTTGTTGTGCCAGTTTTGTTAGCTTCCGGTGCTGGGTTAACTAAGGATGTTTTCAATGGATTTGCCGCTGTATCAATTGCGTTGATTACATTGCCATTACCATCGATAGGTTCTCCATTGTTGTTCACTTTCGTGCTTGGGTTACCTTGTTCATCGATTGGTTGACCTTTGTCATTTACTTTGTAGTATTTGTCTCCAATTTTGGATACTGGTGTTCCATCTGCTGTAGTGTATGTCACAGGTAATCCTGTTACATTGTATGTCACATTGCTTGTGGTTCCATCTTCAGATGTTGTTACCACGGCTGTCGTGTTCACACCGTTTACAAAGTTCACAGTATCGAATGGTTTTACAAAGTCACGGGCTGCTCCATTGTTTTGTAAATTCCAACCTGCGTTCAATACGTCAGATACCGTCGCTGCATTGTTGCCTACGAAGTTAGGATTTGCTTTTCCATCTTTCATAGGTTTTAACAAGTCTGCTGCATCTTTGGCTGTCATTGGAGCTTTGTTGATGTTTTCCACATTTCCTGCATCTGGTTTTACTTTCCCATCTGCGTCAGTAATCGTTTTATTTTCATCGTTTACTGCTGGAATGTTGTTTTTCACATTGCTCAAGGATGCTGGACGAGTATTGCCTTGATCATCTTTAGGACCATTGATAGATGTATTTACATCACCATTAGAAATAACTTTATCGTCCGGACCTTTTCCATCTGGAGTTGTATGGTATGTAACATTTCCTTTGTCATCCTTAATTGGATATACAGTCTTACCATCTTTATCTGTGTACACCACAGGTGTTACAGAGTTATTCGTGGATACTTGGTCATCTACTTTCACAGTGATGGTACGAACACCTTTGTCATCTGTTTTACCAGTCACAATAGCTGTACCTTCGCCTACGAATTTCACTTCGTTAGTATTACGTACTTGATCAGAGTAGCTATTACCTTGTGCAGATACTACCCAACCCATATTTTGTAAATCGCCGATAGTAGCAACGTTATTAGGGTTAGAGTTACTGAAGTCTACAAGACCCGCTTTATTATTAATCGCATTATCTTGTGGTTTTGCTGTAGGTGTAGGTGTGCCATTCGGTTGTAAGTCCGATGGTTTATACCATTTACCATCTTTTGCTTGTACTAATGGTTCACCCGCTGCATTTTTAGGTGCCAATGGATTTTCCACTGCCGTAGCCCCTGCTTCTGGAGTACCTTTATCGCTTACTTTATCTGCTGGATACCATTTACCATCGTTAGCTAATATCAATGGATTTTTCGCATCTGCTGTCGCATTTGTACCCTCTTTCAAGGATCCATCTGCATTCACTTTGCTTGGTTCATAGTATTTACCATTGTTCGCTTTTACATAGTCTTTACCATCTGCATCCACAGCGTTGAAAGTATTCGCACCGTTTGCAACATTACCTAATTGGTTAGGAGTGCTTACATTGTTACCTGGCTCATTTGTTGTGTTATCCACATTTGGATTTACCAAGTTTGTATTCACTGTTGTTGGTGTTGCACCAGTATTTGGTGTAATGGTTGGTGTTCCGTTTGCATCTGTCGGTGGAGTTACCGTTACATTTTCACGTGGATACAATTTACCATCGTTCGCACGTACATAACCATTTGTTGGTTCACCTTTATCGTTTCTTGCGATGTCTGGTGTGCCATCTGGATTTGCACGGTAGAACGCATCGCCTACTTTTACCACTGGTACTTGTTTACCTGTTGTTGGATCTGTGATTGTGTTGGATACAGGAAGGCCAGTTACATTCACTTGTACATGAGATGTTAAGTTGTCATCTGTTGTTACCGTTACTGTTGTGTTACCACCATTACGGAAGTTCACAGTATCATATGGTTTTACGAAATCTTTCGCAGTGCCATTGTTTTGTAAGTTCCAACCTGCATTCAATACATCAGATACGGTAGCTGCATTGTTGCCAATATACTTAGGATTTGTTTGTCCTTCTTTTGTTTTCGGATTTGCCAATGCTGCAGCTTCTTCTGCTGTTAATGGTGCCTTATTAATGTTTGTTACATCGCCGGCTGTTTCATTTCCATCTGTATCAGTAATTGTTTTAGAACCATCATTTACATTTGGAATGTTGTTCTTCACATTATTCAAGGATGTCGGACTATTTGTTCCTTTTGGTCCGTTAATTGTTGTTTTTACTGGACCTGTTACTTCCTCTCCTTTTCCATCCGGTTTTGTATTGAAGATTTGGTTACCATCTGGACCTACTTTACCAGTTGGATATACTTGTTTGCCATCTTTATCTGTGTACACCACAGGTGTTACCGCATTGTTCGTAGACGTTTGGTCATCTACTTTTACAGTGATAGTACGAACGTCACCTTCTGTTTTGCCAGATACGATCGCTGTACCTTCGCCTACGAATTTCACTTCGTTTGCATTTTTCACTGTTGCAGAGTATTCATCAGCAGTGACTGCACCATTTTCACCTGTAGTTTTGTTAGAAGATACAATCCAACCCATGTTGCGTAGATCACCTACAGTTGCCACTGTGTTGTCGCTTACATTCGGTTGACCATTTTCTGGCTTAGACAAGTTTACTAAACTATTACGAACTGGGTCTTTACCATTTACTGGAGCATCCTTGTAATTTTCCAATTTGCTAGTTACATTATCCAAAGTTGTTGGACTTGTTGTACCAGTTTTATTAGTTTCCGGTGTTGGGTTTACCAAGGATGTTTTTAATGGATTATTGGTAATGTTGACTTCAGAAATTGGTTGTCCATCTTCACCTACTGGTACACCTTTTTCATTAATTTTTGTAGCCGGTTTACCATTGGCATCCACTGGTTGACCTTGTTCGTTAACTTTGTAGTATTTATCTCCAATTTTGGATACTGGGTTACCATCTTTGTCAGTATATGTGATAGGCAAGCCTGTTACGTTGTACGTTACATTGCTTGTTTTACCATCTACTGTAGATACTACTGCTGTTGTATGTAAACCATTTACAAAGTTCACAGTATCATATGGTTTTACAAAGTCTACAGCTGTACCATTACCTTGTAAATTCCATCCTGCATTCAATACGTCACCAACGGTAGCGGCATTGTTAGGATTTACATAAGCATCGCCTGCTTTATTCGTTGTATTTGGTGCTGCTTTAGATGTAGTCGCATTACTTGGATCTGTCGCTGTATTTGTAGTGTCGCTATTTTTAGTATCAGGAAGGTTAGATTTCACATTAGACAATGTTGTTGGATTTGTTGTGCCCTCTGGACCATTCACAGATGTAATGACTTGATTTGATGGAACTTCATCACCACTACCATCTGCTTTGGTATTAAAGATTGGGTGTCCTTGTTTATCTTTTTTATTCGTAGGATATACCTGTGTACCATCTTCTTTTGTGTACACCACAGGTGTTACCGCATTGTTCGTAGACGTTTGGTCATCTACTTTGACAGTGATGGTACGAACATCATTTTCTGTTTTACCAGATACGATAGCTGTACCTTCGCCTACGAATTTCACTTCATTTGCATTTTTCACTGTTGCGGAGTACTCATCAGTAGTAACTGTACCATCTGCTCCTGTAGTTTTGTTAGAAGATACAATCCACCCCATGTTACGCAAATCACCTACTGTAGCGGCTGTGTTATCGCTTACTTTTGGTGCATCTCCATTTGTTGGTTTGGATAAATCTACTAAGCCACGGTTTTTATCCGTTGTTCCTGGTACATCAGCATTGTTTACTTGATCACCATATTTGTCCAAGCCAGATGTTACATTGCCTAATTGTGTAGCTGTTGTTGTATTAGGTTTATCTCCTGCTGGTGTTGGATTAACTAACGCAGTTTTTAATGGTTTTGTTGTATCAACTGGTTCAATTACATTGTTATTTTCATCAACCAATTTACCATCATTATTTTTGCCTACTGCTGGTTTGCCTGCATCACTGATAGGTTGACCTTTATCGTTAACTTTGTAGTATTTATCTCCTACTTTAGATACTGGTGCACCATCTTCTGTTGTGTATGTCACAGGTAATCCTGTTACGTTGAAAGTCACATCGCTTACAGTACCTTCTGCATTCGTTGTCACTACCGCTGTTGTATTACCACCGTTCACGAAGTTTACAGTGTCGTATGGTTTTACGAAGTCTTTCGCAGTGCCATTGTTTTGTAAGTTCCAACCTGCTTGTAATACATCACCTACGGTTGCTGCATTGTTTTTATTGACTTGGTTAGCTTCTGTTCCCAATGTTGGTGCTGTTGCACTAGTCGTTGGTTCTGTACTGTTCGGTTTAGCACCTTGTAAGTTGCCTGCTACATTTGTGATCGGGTTACCACCGTTATTTAAACCATTTTGGTTCAATGTCACTGTGTTTTCAGGTGTACCTGCTGTTGGATCTGCTGGTTTTGTAATCGTGATTCCTTCTGGAGTGATGTTTACTTTATTGTTCTTACCATCTTTGAACTCAGCACTTGTTAAACCAGTTAATTCTGTTTTCAAAGAATAGATAAAGTTTTTACCCTCTTGTTTGATCGATAAATTATCGCCAGCTTTGAAAGTTACTGTATTACCAGCTTTGATTAACTCCTCAGTAGCACCAGCACCAATCATAGTACCCGTGCCATCTGTGCCCGCTGTCGCTTTCCAGCCCATTTCTGTTAAGGCTTTTACTAAATTATCAGCAGTCACTAATTTACCATCATCTGTATTAGCTGTTGGCACTCCATCTTTACCAGTAGTAATCGTAGCTGTTTTTGGAGTTAATGTAATCGTGTCGCCTTTTGCCGCTACATCTAACAATGTGCCATCGCTAGATTTAACAGTAAATTTAATACCACCTTTTTTATCTAGTTCTTGTTCATCTGTTTCTGTAGCAGCACTTGTTCCGTTCTGACCAGCTAATTTAATCTTATTTTTAGCTACTGCATGGAATTGACTACCGTTAATAGCATCTTTAGAATCCGCAGAGATGTCACCATCTTGTACATTCGTAATTTTTACTGGCGTTGTGTTATCAGAACCAGATACTTTAATATCTCCTGCGTCAGTTTTACTGAATTTAGGGCCTTGATCTCCACCGACTTGTACAGTTGTAAACGTTACATTGTCTTTTGTAGCAAATGTAAATTTGCCTGCATCTTGTGTAATCTTGATGTTTTTATCTGCTTCAAATGTAACTTTATCGCCTGCTTTTACAAGTTGGTTAGTTGCAGCTGCGCCTAATTCGCCAGCTTCTGTTTTAGCAGATGTAGCTGTCCATGCTGCATTATTGATAGCACTCACAACATTACCTACAGTAGCGAGTTTCGTATCATCATCTGTATTCGGTGCTACTGTTCCAGGTTTATCCCCTGTTGTCACATTGTTGATCGTACCTGTGTTAACTTTTACGCCAGCTGCATCTACAACTAATGAGGAATCTGCTGGTTTTACTGTAATTTGGTTAGCATCATTTTTCGCTAATCCATTACCTAAGTTAACGTTGTACTTAACAGTAGATGTTTTACCATCTGTGCTTTCTACAGTAGCTGTTGTACCTTCACCATTGATGAAGTTCACAGTGTCATAGGCTTTTACAAAATCTACAGCTGCACTATTGCCTTGTAAGTTCCAGCCTGCATTCAATACGTCGGATACTGTAGCGGCATTGTTTGGATTTACATAAGTATCGCCAGTTGTATTCGTTGTATTTGGCGCTGCTTGTACTTTAGTAGCATTGCTTGGCGCATCTGCTGTATTTGCAGTATCGCTATTTTTAGTGTCAGGAAGATTAGATTTCACATTAGTTAATGTAGACGGAGTTTTTGTGCCTTTTGGTCCATTCACAGATGTGATTACATTGCTTCCATCCACTGTTTCATCATTTTGACCTTTTCCTTCTGGAGTTGTGTGGTAAGTAGTACCATTCGGGCCTTCTACAGGATATACTTTCGTACCATCTGTTTTTGTATACGTTACTGCATTGATAGCTGTCTTAGATTCCACATCAACAGTGATTGTACGTACTCCATTTTCTGTTTTACCAGATACTGTAGCTAGACCTGTACCAACAAATTTCACTTCATCAGCATTTTTTACCGTTTCAGAATATGGATTGCCCAAATCACCAGTTGTTTTATTAGAAGATACAACCCATCCCATATTACGTAAATCGCCTACTGTAGCTACATTCGTATTAGGTACCGCATTGTTATCGAATTTACGCAATTCATTTCGAACTGGTGCTTTACCATTTACAACAGGATCACTATAGTTAACTAGATTACTTGTTACATTCGTAATCGGGTTACCACCGTTATTTAAACCATTTTGGTTCAATGTCACTGTGTTTTCAGGTGTACCTGCTGTTGGATCTGCTGGTTTTGTAATCGTGATTCCTTCTGGAGTGATGTTTACTTTATTGTTCTTACCATCTTTGAACTCAGCACTTGTTAAACCAGTTAATTCTGTTTTCAAAGAATAGATAAAGTTTTTACCCTCTTGTTTGATCGATAAATTATCGCCAGCTTTGAAAGTTACTGTATTACCAGCTTTGATTAACTCCTCAGTAGCACCAGCACCAATCATAGTACCCGTGCCATCTGTGCCCGCTGTCGCTTTCCAGCCCATTTCTGTTAAGGCTTTTACTAAATTATCAGCAGTCACTAATTTACCATCATCTGTATTAGCTGTTGGCACTCCATCTTTACCAGTAGTAATCGTAGCTGTTTTTGGAGTTAATGTAATCGTGTCGCCTTTTGCCGCTACATCTAACAATGTGCCATCGCTAGATTTAACAGTAAATTTAATACCACCTTTTTTATCTAGTTCTTGTTCATCTGTTTCTGTAGCAGCACTTGTTCCGTTCTGACCTGCTAATTTAATCTTATTTTTAGCTACTGCATGGAATTGACTACCGTTAATAGCATCTTTAGAATCCGCAGAGATGTCACCATCTTGTACATTCGTAATTTTTACAGGCGTTGTGTTATCAGAACCAGATACTTTAATATCTCCTGCGTCAGTGTTACTGAATTTAGGTCCTTGATCTCCACCGACTTGTACAGTTGTAAACGTTACATTGTCTTTTGTAGCAAATGTAAATTTGCCTGCATCTTGTGTAATCTTGATGTTTTTATCTGCTTCAAATGTTACTTTATCACCAGCTTTTACAAGTTGGTTAGTTGCTGTTGCACCTAATTCACCTGCGCTTGTCGCTGCAGATGTAGCTGTCCATGCAGCATTGTTAATTGCCTCTACAACATTACTTACTGTAGCAATTTTATTTTCATCACCTGTTTTTGCTACAACAGTTCCTGCTGTATTACCTTCTGTAACCTTGTTAATCGTACCAGTGTTAACTGTTAAGCCAGTATCCCCTGTCTTAATCGTAGTATTGTCAGTTTTTACTTTTAAACCATCATCAGTTACTTCTAAAGACTTATCTGCTTTTTTTACGGCAACACCAGCATCAGACACTTCTAAAGACTTATCTCCTGCTTTTACAGTAATTTTGTTATCTTTATTTTTTTCTAAACCATCACCAGTGTTTACACTATATTTCACAGTAGATGTTGTACCATCAGTTCCTACAGCCACTGAAGTTCCATCACCATCCATGAAATTCACAGTGTCATATGGTTTCACAAAGTCTTTCGCTACGCCTTTTTCTTGTAAGTTCCAACCAGCGTTCAATACATCACCTACAGTGGCTGCATTGTTTTTGTTTACTTGATCAGTTCCTGTTCCCAATGATGGGGCTGTTGCGTTAGTTGTTGGTGCGTCTGTACCCGCTTTAGCACCTTGTAAGTTGCCCGCTACATTTGTAATTGGATTACCACCATTATTTAACCCATTTTGGTTCAATGTAACAGTGTCTGCATCAGTAGCATTAGGCTTTTTAAAAGAAACTCCATTTGGTGTAATCTTCACCGTATTATCATTACCATCTTTGAATTCAGCACTTGTTAAGCCAGTTAAGTCTGTTTTTAAGGAATAGATAAAGTTTTTACCATCCTGTTTAATTGATAAATTATCGCCGGCTTTGAAAGTCACTGTATTACCAGCTTTGATTAGCTCTTCAGCAGCGCCAGTACCAATCATAGTACCCGTACCATCTGTGCCTGCTGTCGCTTTCCAGCCCATTTCTGTTAAGGCATTGACTACTTCATCCGCAGTCACTAATTTACCATTTGTCGTAGTTGCCGTTGGCACACCACCTGTTGTTGTAATGGTACCAGTTTTTGGAGTTAATGTGATTGTACTGCCGGCTGCTTCTACATGTAACAAGCTTCCATCGCTAGATTTAACAGTAAACTTAATAGGATCTTGTTGAGTTAGAGTTTGTGGTTCTGTTTCGCCAGCTACCTCGCTTCCATTTTGACCAGCTAATTTAATTGCTTTATTCACTAGTTTATGGATTTGGCTACCGTTGATGGCATCTTTAGAGTTGTCGGAGATAGTTCCATCTGCTACATTTGTAATTTTTACCGGTTTTGTATCATCTTTATCGGATACCTTAATATTTCCATCAGCTGTTGCAGAGAATTTCGGACCCTCACTGTTACCTATTTGCACAGTGCTGAAAGAAGGATTCTCTACCGTAGCGAAAATAATTTTACCATTTGTGTTATGTGTTACATCTAGGTTTTTACCAGCAATCATTTCTATAGTATTGCCGGCTTTAATGGATTCACCCGTTGCAGTTACAGTACTACCTGTATTTCTTGTACCTCCTGTAATAGCACTTGCTTTCAATGTGAAAGCCGCACTATTCACAGCATCTACTACAGAATCTACGGTAGCAATTTTGCCAGTATCTCCATTTGTTACTTTCATAGTGCCAGGGGTAGTACCAGCTTCGATACCACCAGTAACAACTTTTAATCCACTATCTCCTGTAGTAATCGTTGTGTTATCAGTTTTTGCCTTTAAACCAGCCGTTGTTACTTCTAACGATTTATCTGCTGGTTTTACAGTAATTTTGTTATCTGTAGTTTTTTCTAAACCATTACCAAGATTTACGCTATATTTTACAGTAGATGTTCTACCATCATTTGTAGTTGCTACAGCCACTGAAGTTCCATCACCATCGATGAAATTCACAGTATCATATGGTTTCACGAAGTCTTTCGCTACACCTTTTTCTTGTAAGTTCCAACCAGCGTTCAATACATCGCCTACAGTGGCTGCATTGTTTTTATTTACTTCGTCAGCCCCTGCTCCCAATGTTGGTGCTGTTGCGTTAGTTGTTGGTGCGTCTGTACCTGCTTTAGCACCTTGTAAGTTGCCTGCTACATTCGTAAT
Source organism: Veillonella sp. CHU110 (assembly GCF_003992255.1). Taxonomy (NCBI): domain Bacteria; kingdom Bacillati; phylum Bacillota; class Negativicutes; order Veillonellales; family Veillonellaceae; genus Veillonella; species Veillonella sp. CHU110. The sequence continues at coordinate 18,092 of NZ_RQVA01000019.1, forward strand.
CGGGTTACCACCGTTATTTAAACCATTTTGGTTTAATGTCACTGTGTTTTCAGTTGTGCCTGCTGGTTTTGTAATGGTAATACCAGTTGGAGTAATTTTTACTTTATTATCTCCATCTTTAAACTCAGCGCTTGTTAAACCAGTTAATGCTGGGTTCAAAGAGTAGATAAAGTTTTTACCATCTTGTTTAATCGCTAAATTATCGCCAGCTTTGAAAGTTACTGTATCACCAGCTTTGATTAACTTTTCAGTAGGTTCATCACCAATAATTTTACCCGTGCCATCTGTGCCTGCTGTCGCTTTCCAGCCCAGGTCTTTTAAAGCATTGACTACTTCATCAACAGTCACTAATTTACCATTTGTCGTAACTGCAGTTGGTACACCACCTGTTGTTGTAATGGTACCAGTTTTTGGAGTGATTGTAATCGTATCACCGTTTGCATCTGCCGTTATATCTAACAACTTACCATCACTAGATTTAACAGTAAATTTAATTCCGTCTTTTTTATCTAGCTCTTGTCCAGCTGTTTCTGTAGCAGTATCTGTTCCATTTTGACCAGCTAATTTAATAGTATTCTTAGCTACTGCGTGGAATTGACTGCCATTAATAGCATCTTTGGATGTTTTACTGATATCACCGTCTTTTACATTCGTAATTTTTACCGGGTTTGTACCATCTTTATCAGATACGCTAATATTTCCACCAGCGGTTGCAGAGAATTTCGGGCCATCATCACCTATTTGCACAGTGTTGAAAGAAGGGTTCTCTACTGTAGCGAATGTGATTTTACCGTTTTTATTATGTTTTACCTCTAGGTTTTTGCCAGCGATCATTTCTATAGTGTTGCCAGCTTTAATGAGCTCACCCGTTGCTTTTGCAGTACTATTTGCATTTAGTGTACCACCATCAGCACTTGCTTTCAATGTGAAAGCAGCATTATTCACAGCCTTTACTACAGAATCTACGGTAGCAATTTTACCAGCGTCTCCATCTGTTACTTTCACTGTACCAAGATTAGTACCAGTTGTAACAGGTTCGATTTCACCAGTGACAACTGTTAATCCACTATCTTCTGTAGTAATCGTAGTGCCATCTGTTTTAACTTTGACACCATTTTTATTTACTTCTAACGATTTATCTGCTGGTTTTACTGTGATTTTGTTATCTTTAGTTTTATCTAAACCATTACCTAAGTTAACATTGTATTTCACAGTAGATGTTGTGTTATCTGTGTCTACCACAGCTGTTGTGCCATTGCCATCCTCAAAGTTCACAGTATCATATGGTTTTACGAAATCTCTTTCTTCACTGTTATTTTGTAAGTTCCAGCCAGCTTGTAATACATCGCCCACTGTGGCTGCATTGTTTTTAATAGTACTTGCATTATTAGGTGCTGTTGCATTAGTCGTTGGTTCTGCACTATTTGGTTTAGCACCTTCTAGGTTGCCCGCTACATTGGCAATAACATTGCCACCATTATTTAAGCCATTTTTTGTTACAGATACTGGTTTTTTACCATTAGCAACAGGTGTGATTGTTACACCGTCACCATTAATCGTTGTTACATCACCTGCAGTATTTTTGAACTCAGCACTTGTTAAGCCTGCGAGTTCTTTTGACAACCTAAAGCGAATACTACTTGTATTCTCATACGTTACACCAATATTATTATCAGATAATTTTTCTTTATCTGCGCCACCTAGTAAGTTCAAACGACTATCTGCCATACTTTTAGCAACTACTTTTTTCTTAAGGGCATCCGCACTCTTTTGCGCTGCTTCTACCCCTTCAATTTTACCCGCTGTAGAATCATCAGCTCCGTAAAAATACACAGGATCGGCTGTCAAATGTTTCAATACACCATAGAACTGGGAACCATTGATGGCATCTGTAGAGTTTTCCGAAACATTGCCTGCTGCCACGTGTTTCAATTGACGTTCATAGTCTGCCTTACCGAAGGACACCACGTCACCAGCAAGGGTATTTTTCCCACCTGCCCAGGTAAACTTAAGATCATTGATTGTTGCATCTACTTCTTTTGTGCCTGGTGCTTCCGTAGTGGCACCACCACCGATAGCTACGGCATTATCTCGAGTTGCTGTGGCACCTGAACCGATAGCTACAGCATTGACACGATCAGCATTAGCTCCCGTACCCAACGCTAATGAAATATCGCCCGCCACAGCTTTTACACCGATTGCTACTGCAGCCTCCTTTGACGTAGTATCTTGATATACTTTCGGTCCCAAACTTTGACCTGTCAATGCTTTATATGCCTTACCAATCGACTCCGTTTTCCTATTCCCTTCCAAGTCTGTATAGGTAGTTTCGATTTCATCTGTTTTATCCACATCATCATTACCGATAGCAATAGAGGAGTTACCTCTTGCAATCGTGTTTGAGCCAATGGCGATAGACTGATCTCCATACGCACGAGCGCCTTCACCAGCCTTACGCCCTGACCCAATCGCTACAGATTGATTAAAGGCACCATCTTTCGGTGGATTACCAGCAGAATCGTGATCATCGTAACCAGCCGAGGCATTTGTACCGATAACTACATTTCTACTACCCACACTACCACTGTAATCACCAATATGAACAGATTCGTCACCAGCTTTGGTAATAGCATCACCAATAGTAATCCCATTAGAAGATACTGTCGACTTATTTGCTGATATAGTAGTACCATCAGCCGCACCAATCAGCACCGTCGCCTCTACTCGATCTACATTCATAACCGCCGGTGCCACAGCCACAGCCATGGACATCGCCGCCGTAGACATAACAATCGCTTTTGCCTTGTTGCGACCTACACGCTTTGCCATCTCTGATACGACTACATAGCAGCCCTTTGTCTTACTCCAAATTACTTTATATATACGGTTCAATCCCATAAATTCTTCCTCCTTCAGTACTCCCTGTACTCCCTGTACTGTCTATACAACATGTAAACTCTACAACACTCCTCTATAGGATACTATTTGCATTAGGTTCACTTATATCACGATGTAGCATACTGTAATAAAACTACAAATAAACCTTCGGTTCCCCCAAGGTTTTAACGTGAAAAGCAATCTATTCGTGAACTATGTATCTCTTCTACCATTCGTGGATAGTCTGTATTACAAAATATATTGCATCAACCAAGTTCAACTTATTTCGATATTATTATATATGAATTTCTATACAATAGCAAGTATAATTCGGGAAATATCCTTATATATATTGACTTTACGATATTTATCGATATCTTTTTACACACTATTTCCACTTCATTTTTCTTTCATTTTTGGTTATAAATTCATATTTATATTGATTTTTATTCATTATATAGGTGTTTGATGAGAGTTTATGAATTTTTATTCTCCTATATTTTTAAATGGCATTACCTATATCACATTCACACACTTCTTACCCCCCCCCTTTTTATTCAAAATGTTTATTTTAATACAAAAACATATACTATTTATTTATGAATTTTAGCCTTATTTTTCTATGATACTCATCATGAATTAGAAATTATATATTTCTTTTTTCCCAACACAAAATCTCCAAAACGTAAATATACCTATGATACTTCAGAGCTCCTTTGTCCTGCACCTATAACCTATACTATAATTAAGACAACAAAGAAGTTTGCAGATGATACCGCCACAAGCTCCCTGATAATCAGTTCAAGATAGCATAGTCGTGCTCTTTCCTTCCTCTGAGGAACGCCGTTACGAGTAGTAGCCTTTGTGGCGTTCCTTTCTACCTAAATCAAGCAACCCCAAGAAGAGCGTGGTATATCCCAGAGTAAACCTCAGTGTAACGTAAGTTTACGGCGGGATGTGCCACGCTCTTCCAATCCCCTGAGGAACGCCGTTAAGCGTAGCAACCTTTGTGGCGTTCCCTTTCTACCTAACATACACAAACGCAAGAAGACCGTAACATACCCCTGAACAAACCTACCGTAGGATCAGTTTGAGAAGGGGTGTGTTACGGTCTTCCCTTTATCTTATTTAATTACGAATGCCACAAGGCTACATAGCGTCACAAGTGACGTTGTATTTGACACAAAACTATGCTATACTTGGAGTATCAAAAAGAGAGCCATCAACGTGCGGTTAGCGTTAGGCTCATCTCAAGACAATAACAAAGATGAAATTTGCCTAACGTGTGAGGTGGTCAGACCTCTTTACGTTAGGCTTTTTCATTAATCGATTTATTTCAACCAATCAATGAGATGTACTAGTAATTTTAGAATTAAAATCAATAGATCAAATTTTCTAAACTTTTTCATAGTACCACCTCCTCCTATAACAGGAAGAGATGAGCCTAACAACACGTCAATGGCTCTTACATTTTTTATTATAGCACAATCTATTCGTATTGTTTACATGAACTTAATACCATGCCGAACAGCAAACTAAACAAAGCCCAAGTATACAAATGATATCGCTACAAGCCCCCTGATGATTGGTTTAAGATGGCATCTCATGCTCATTCCTTCCGCTGAGGAACTCCGTTACGAGTAGTAGCCTTTGTGGCGTTCCTTTCTAGCTAAATCACACAAATGCAAAAAACCCCATTCTTTTGAATGGAGTCTAACTATTTGAGCTCGAACACTTATTGAGTCGCATATCGAGTAGCGACAACCATTTGAACTTAATCTTATTTTAGTTGCTTATTAAGTAACAACAAATACTAGAGATAGTACTATCTCTAATAACAGTGTACGCATTGAAAAAGATAAAGTCAATAATAAAATCTATATCCATCCCCTGAGGAATGCCGTTACGAGTAGTAGCCTTTGTGGCGTTCTCTTACTACCTAAATCACACAAATGCAAAAGACTGCATAGCGGAACAAGTAACGATTGTATTGCACCTACAACCTATGCTATAATTAAGTCAACAAAAGAAGAGCCACCGACGTGTAGCTGGCGTTAGGCTCATCTCAGAAGAATAAAGAGAAATGGCCTAACGTGTATAAGTACTGCGAATACTTATTGTTACGTTAGGCTTTTTCATTTCTATTGAAAGAAACGATAAATATCTATAATCAACTTCAAAAACTTTATCAATAAAGATAACTTTCTAAAATTTTTCATAGTACCACCTCCTCCCATAATAGGAAGAGATGAGCCTAACAACACGTCAATGACTCTTACAATTTTAATTATAGCATAATCTATTCGTATTGTTTATATGAACTTAATACCCTAGCGATCAGCAAACTAAGCAAATCGCAAGTTTGCAAATGTTACCGCCACAAGCCCCTTCCCCCTGAGGAACGCCATTACGAGTAGTAGCCTTTGTGGGGTTCCTTTCTACCTAAATCACACAAACACAAGAAGACCGCAACATGCTCCTGAACAAACCTACCGTAGGATCAGTTTGAGAAGGAGTATGTTGCGGTCTTCCTTTATCTTATTTAGTTACGAACGCCACAAGGTTACATAGCGTTACAAGTGACGATTGTATTTAACTCTGAACTATGCTATACTTGGAGTATCAAAAGAGAGCCATTCACGTGTCGTTGGCGTTAGGCTCATCTCAGAAAACAACATAACTGGATTTGCCTAACGTGTTAAGGTGTGCGAGACCTTATACGTTAGGCATTTTCATTGTCTATTTAAATAGATCTTTAAACAGGTCAATGATACTTACTATTACAGAAATTAGATAAAGCAATAAAGTATACTTTTCATACTTTCTCATAGTATCACCTCCTCCTATATTAGGAAGAGACGAGCCTAACCCACGTTAGTGACTCTCTTACAATCATTATATATCAAAATATGCAATATATGAAATAACAACACTACGAATATCCTCTGAGGAGCGCCATTACGAGTAGTAGCCTTTGAGGCATTCTCTTACTACCTAAATCACACAAACGCAAAAAACCGCAACATGCTCCTGAACAAACCTACCGTAGGATCAGTTTGAGAAGGAGTATGTTGCGGTCTTTCCTTTACATAAATTAGCTATTCAAACGCCACAAGGCTACATAGCGGAACAAGTGACGATTGTATTACACCTACAACCTGTGCTATAATTAAAACAACAAAAGAAGAGCCATCAACGTGTAGCTGGCGTTAGGCTCATCTCAGAAATTCTAAAAATGAAATTTGCCTAACGTGTTAAGGTGTAGTAGACCTTATACGTTAGGCTTTTTCATTGTCTACTTAAGTAGATCAATGAGCTGAATTGCTAAACTAGCAATAGAAATAATCAAAGAGATTTTTTCATACTTAGCCATAGCAACCACCTCCTCCCGTAGTAGGAAGAGATGAGCCTAACAACACGTCAATGGCTCTTACATTTTTTATTATAGCACAATCTATTCGTACTGTTTATATAAACTTTATGCCCTAGCGATCAGCAAACTAAGCAAAGCGCAAGTTTGCAAATGACTCTATTCTTTGAGGAACGCCATTACGAGTAGTGGCCTTTGTGGCGTTCCTTTCTACCTAAATCACACAAACGCAAGAAGAGCACGACATGTTCCGGAGCAAACCTAACCACTGTATCAGTTTGCGTAGGAATATGTCGTGCTCTTCCCTTTGCCTTATTCAGTTACGAACGCCACAGACTGCATAGCAAAATAAGAAACAACCCTGAGGAACGCCATTACGAGTAGTAGCCTTTGTGGCGTTCCTTTCTACCTAAATCACACAAACGCAAAAGACCGCAACATGCTCCTGAACAAACCTACCGTAGGATCAGTTTGAGAAGGAGTATGTTGCGGTCTTCCCTTTGCCTTATTTAATTACGAACGCCACAAGGCTGCATAACGTCACAAGTGACGACTTACTTTTTGATCCAAGGCATCAATTTACGTAATTCGCCGCCCACTTCTTCTACTTGATGTGCTGCAGATTGTTTACGTTGTTCGTTAAGGTATGGGTAACCTGCTGCATAGTCACCAAGGAATTGATCAGCAAATTTGCCGTCTTGGATATCTTTCAATACACCTCGCATAGCTTCTTTCGCTGCTGCTGGGATTACTTTTGGTCCTGTAATATAGTCACCGAACTCAGCTGTATTGGAGATGGATTTACGCATTGTTTCGAAACCACCTTCGTAGATCAAGTCGATGATTAATTTCATTTCATGAACACATTCAAAGTATGCATTAACTGGGTTGTAACCAGCTTCTACCAATACTTCGAAACCAGTTTGCATCAACGCACATACGCCGCCGCAAAGTACTGCTTGTTCACCGAATAAGTCAGTTTCAGTTTCTTGACGGAAGTCAGTTTCCAAAATACCGGAACGGCCACCGCCTACACCAGATGCCCATGCCAATGCCACTTCTTTAGTGTCTCCGCTTGGATCTGCGTATACAGCGTACAAGCAAGGAACGCCAGAACCTTCTTGGAATGTACGACGTACTAAGTGACCAGGGCCTTTAGGAGCAACCATGAATACGTTTACGTCAGCAGCTGGTTTAATTTTACCAAAATGAATGTTGAAACCATGAGCAAATGCCAAGTACGCACCTTTTTTAAGATTAGGAGCGATGGATTTTTCGTAAGTTTCTGCTTGTAATTCATCTGGAATCAAGATCATCACAACGTCTGCACCTTTTACAGCCTCGCCTGTTTCTTTGACTACAAAACCAGCTTCTTCCGCTTCTTTCCAAGATTTGGAACCTTCACGAAGACCAATTTGTACGTCCATACCACTTTCTTTCAAGTTCAATGCATGCGCATGACCTTGGGAACCGTAGCCAAGAACTGTAATTTTTTTACCTACTAATGCTTGTAGATTGCAATCTGCATCATAAAATACTTGTGTGCCTAAAATGTTACCTGCCATTGTGATAACCTCCTACTTTGTAATACATAATGATGTTTATAATTTACTAGATTTTCTAGTGAAATTCAACTGATTTTCAGCCTTTCGGCTTACGGATTTACCATACTTAGTATGATAAATCGGTATGATTAAAAATATCTTTGTACACCCTATAAAAACATTTTATGAAAGTACTTGCAACCAAGGTCGATCTTGGACCCAAGTTACTTTCACGGACAAACCATAGAGTGCCGATAAAATCTCATCGGTAATGACCTCTCGTTTCGGCCCCGATTGAAAGATTTTGCCTTCTTTTAATAGTGCCACATGAGTCACTGTGGGAAGGATTTCCTCGATTTGGTGCGTCACATAGATGAAAGGACAAGGACTATCCTGTGCCCCTCGTCGATTGAGATGACGGAGCAATTGCTCTCGGCTCGGTACGTCCAATCCATTGCATGGTTCGTCTAAGATGAGCAAATCTGGATTTGTCATCAATGCCCGTCCGATGAGGGCTCGTCGTTGTTCACCAGTGGACAATAACCCAAAGTGACGATGTTGTAACTGTTGCAAGCCCATACTTGCTAACACCGCATCACAGCGTTGTTCTTCTTCCTCTGTCACATCATGGTATATGCCAATTGTTCCATGCGCTCCAGAGAGCAGAATTTGTCGCACCATTTCCTCTCGCATAGTTCGCTCAAATTGCCCTAAGGTAGAGCTGACGAATCCGATGCGATCTTTTACGTCTTTCCATACGCATCGTCCAAAGGTATGTCCTAGGACACGAACCTCACCACGGGTGGCGCAAGTGTATGCCATAATCATGCCCAGCAAAGTGGACTTGCCTGCCCCATTGAGGCCCAATAGCGCCCAATTTTCCCCTGTGTTCACATGCCAATCTACACCTTGTAAAATCGCTTCCCCATTGCGGACGAAGGTAACGCCCTCGTAATGTAACAACTCACCTTGTTTCGGTTCTGCAATGGTCATTACATTTTTTCTCCACGGCTCATAGCGGTGCAACCTGTTTTCGCAATTTCCAGAATGCCATATTCTTTCATAATTTCTATGAAAGCATCTAGTTTTTGCGTTTCTCCTGTAATTTCTATAACGATAGAGCTAGGTCCTACGTCGAGTACATTGCCACGGTACACATCTGCTAATTGGATGATTTGTGGTCGTACCGACACATCCGCTTTTACCTTGATGAGCATCAATTCACGGCGCACCACTTGTTCTGGAGAGAACACTTTCACTTTGATAGCATCCACCAGTTTGTAGATTTGTTTTTGGATCTGATCCAGTTGCACTTCGTCTGTTTCCACCGTTAAGGTAATCCGGGCTTGATCCTTTGGAATGGAAATACCCGATGTCATTTGGGTCACGGAGTAGCCACGACGATTGAACAAGGAAAGGATTCTAGCCCCGATGCCTGGTTTGTTTTTTGTAATCACTAACACTTGGTGTTGTTGTACTTTACTCATTGTCAGGGCCTCCTTTCAATCCCATCATATCTTTGGCTGTGCAACCTGCTGGAATCATTGGGAATACATTTTCTTCTCGTTCTACCACACAGTTAATCACCACTGGCTCGTCAGATAAGATCAGGTCTCGTAATTGGCTGCGCAACTCTTCGATGGTGGATAATGTCACCCCTTGTACGCCATAGGCTTTTGCCAAAGTTTCAAAGTCTGGATTCACCTCTAAGTCTACGAAGGAATAGCGACGTTGATTAAACAACTCTTGCCATTGACGAACCATGCCCAAGAAACCATTGTTGATGATTACAACTTTCACAGGGATATTGTAGGCTTTCAATAAGAGCAACTCTTGGCTGTTCATTTGTAAGCCCCCATCGCCTGTGATGAGTACTACTTTTTTATCTGGTTGTGCCACTTGTGCACCGATGGCTGCTGGCAAACCAAAGCCCATCGTACCGGCACCACCGGATGTGATGATCGTATTCGGCTTGGAGAAAGTAATGAATTGAGACGTCCACATTTGGTGTTGTCCTACGTCTGTAACCACGATGGCGTTGCCTTTTACGATATTGTCGATTTCTTGAATCACCTTTTGTGGTAATAAAGAATTTCCCTCGTAAGGGCGCACTCGAATTGGATACTCTTCACGCCATTCACGAATGCGTTCCAACCAACTTTCATGAGTTTGTGGAGTCAATTCATGATTCATTTCATTTAATACATGTTTCAAGTCACCTACGATTGGCACATCGATAAGTTTATTTTTACCAATTTCAGCTGGGTCAATATCTACGTGGATGATCGTAGCATCTTTACAGAACTCCTTCGGAACCCCTGCGATGCGATCATCAAAACGAATGCCTAATGCTAACACTACATCTGCTTCATTCACAGCATAGTTGGCATACACTGTACCATGCATGCCTAACATACCTAGCGATAATTGGTGTTCTCCTGGAAAGGACCCTAAACCCAATAAAGTATTCACCACTGGAACTTGGCATGTAGTCGCTAATTTGTAAAGTTCTTCTGTAGCCTTCGATAATAGTACTCCATGACCTGCTATGATAAGCGGTCGTTTCGCACCTTTCAATAGATCGATAGCTTTCTTGATTTGTTTTGGATGTCCGATGTAATTCGGATCATAGCCTTCGATAGAAATTGGTTCATTAAAAATAGCTTCAAACTCTTCATAGGAAATGACATCTAATTGCGCATCTCTCGTGATATCTACTAGCACGGGACCTGGTCGACCGGTAGTCGCTAAATAGTACGCTTCTTTCACAGTGCGTATCATGTCTCGAATATCTTTCACCAAGTAGTTATTTTTCGTCACCGGCATGGTAATACCCACGATGTCCGATTCTTGAAACGCATCTTTTCCCAGCAAGTGACTGCACACCTGACCTGTAATGGCCAAGAGAGGAATAGAATCCATATGCGCCGTCATAATACCTGTCACTAGGTTCGTCGCCCCTGGACCAGATGTGGCTAGGCAAACACCACATTTACCAGATGCACGAGCATAGCCGTCCGCTTCATGGGCTGCCCCTTGTTCATGACGTGCTAAATAATGGTTAATGCCCTCGAAATCATAAATTTCATTGTATATAGGAATTACGGCGCCGCCGGGATAGCCAAATATATCGGTCACTCCCAAGCGCTTCAATGTTTCTAGGAGTATGCGAGCTCCTCGAATCATCTTCTGTTCACTCATAGTGTATCCCTTTCTATATCTATCATATTCATTAGTCATGTTCATTAAATTCATTAGAACTGATACGGTGAATTATATATCCACGAGCCGCCATGGCAGCTGTAATCTTCTTGATATGGTCTTCTCCGTTCGTTTCTACAGTCACCACCAACTCCACTTCATGGAATCGGTCTAGGTTTTTAAACTGATTATGTTCCAGTTTGATAACATTCGCATTTTGTTCTGCTAAGATTTCAGACACCGCCACTAATTGGCCTGGTTTATCTGATAAATTCACAGCAAATGTGAAAATACGGCCCCGTACTACTAAGCCTTTGGTAATCATAGATGCAATGGTTAATACGTCGATATTGCCACCGCTCAAAATGCTGACCACAGTTTTGCCTCGCACTCGTAGCTTTTTCAAGCCTGCCACTGAAAGTAACCCTGCATTTTCACCGATGATTTTATGTTTTTCCGCCAATAACAGGAAAGCTTCCATCAGTTCATAGTCGGATACGGTGACGATTTCATCTACATAGGTTTGAATATATTCTAAGTCTCTTGTACCAATTAATTTTACAGCTGCCCCATCGGCAATGGTGCTCACGGATGGTAAATTCACTGGTTTTCCTTCTGCTACGGCCGCTTTCGCACTGGCTGCGCCTTCTGGTTCTACACCGATGATTTTTACTTGTGGATTTTTCAGCTTCGCTGCCGCTGCCACACCGGAAATCAATCCGCCACCACCAACTGGTACTAAGATAATGTCTGCATTTGGCAATTCTTCTAAAATTTCTAAGGCAATCGTTCCTTGCCCTTCGATCACATCTTCATCATCGAAAGGATGGACAAATACATAACCATGTTTTTCTTGTAATTCGCAAGCTTTTTCATAGGCTTCATCATAGACTTCGCCAGCGAGCACTACTTCTGCACCGTATTGACGTGTAGCCTCTACTTTGATGAGAGGTGTGTGGCGTGGCATAACGATGACTGCTTTAATACCTAAGCGTTGGGCTGCTAGCGCCACACCTTGCGCATGGTTACCGGCAGAGGCGGCAATAACGCCGCACGCCTTTTCTGCTTCTGTTAGTTTAGAAATTTTATTGTACGCGCCCCGTAATTTAAAAGACCCTGTGCGCTGTAAATTTTCCGGTTTAATATATACATCATTGCCTGTTTCTTGGGAGTACACAGAGCTATGAATTAATTTTGTTTTCACGGCGATGGTAGCAAGCCGCTCCCTAGCCTCCATGAAATCGTATAATTTATGCATATAAACATCCTTTCCTAAGTCTATATCCTGACCACATTCCCTCTTATGCTTCGTCTAGGATTTCGATAGCACCTTGTGCCGCAGAGGATACATGCATAGCATATTTTTTCAAGTATCCTGTGACATCTGATTTGTACGGTTCTAAATTTGCTTTTCTTCGTGCAATTTCTTCCTCTGAAAGTTTCACATTCAAGGAACGATTTGGAATGTCGATTTCGATGATATCTCCATCTTCTACGATGGCAATCGTTCCACCAGAGGCTGCTTCTGGAGATACGTGACCAATGGATGCGCCACGAGTAGCACCAGAGAAACGACCATCTGTAATTAAGGCTACGTCTTTACCAAGGCCCATACCTGTGATCGTCGCTGTTGGTGTCAACATTTCACGCATACCTGGACCACCTTTTGGACCTTCGTAGCGAATGATGACAACATCGCCTTTCACAATTTTGTGACCCATGATCGCTTCTACCGCTTCTTCTTCGCTGTTGAATACTTTCGCTGGACCAGAATGAACGAGCATTTCAGGGTCTACGGCGCCTTCTTTCACAACGGATCCATCGGGAGCTAAGTTACCTTTCAATACAGCGATACCACCTGTGGTATATACTGGATCGCTCCACGGATGGATCACATCTTCGTCTAGGACTTTCACAGTTTTTGCTATCGTACCTTGGTTCACCAAGCTCACAGATTTCGCACTTTCATGCAAGTGACCTTGTTCTTGTAAACGGTGCATTACCGCATACACACCGCCTGCGGCATGCAAATCTTCGATGAAATATTTACCAGATGGAGACAATTTCGCCAATTGTGGTGTATCACCTGCAATGCGATTGAAATCATCCAATGTTAAAGACACGCCCGCTTCATGAGCGATGGCTGGTAAATGTAAGGCTGTGTTAGAAGAACCACCCAATGCCATATCTACAGCTACTGCATTTTCAAAGGCTTCTTTCGTCAATACATCTTTTGGACGTAAGCCTTCTTGTAACACTTCCATCACTTGCATACCCGCACGTTTTGCTAGACGCAAACGCTCGGAGTAAACCGCTGGAATTGTACCATTTCCTGGTAATGCCATACCCAATGCTTCTGTTAAGCAGTTCATGGTGTTCGCTGTATACATACCGGAGCAAGATCCGCAAGTTGGGCATGCTACGTTTTCAATATGTTCTAATTCTTCTTCAGAAATGAGACCTGCTTCAAATTTACCTACTGCCTCAAATACATCGGATAAACCGATTTTTTTACCATTGTGAACGCCTGCTAGCATAGCACCACCAGAGACAAACACAGATGGTAAGTTCAAACGAGCAGCGGCAATCAACATACCTGGCACGACTTTATCGCAGTTAGGAATGAATACCATCGCATCGAATGGTGTGGCCATGGCAGAGGCCTCGATGGAGTCAGCGATAATATTGCGTGTCACCAAGGAATATTTCATGCCGATGTGGTTCATCGCCAATCCATCACAAATACCGATGGTATTAAATTCCATAGGAATACCGCCAGCCTCGCGGATGCCATCTTTCACAGACTGTACAAGATTTTTCAAATGCACATGACCTGGAATGATTTCATTGAAAGAATTGGCAATCCCGATGATTGGTTTTCCAATTTCCTCATTGATGAATCCTAATGCTTTTAATAATGAACGATGTGGAGCTCTTGTTGCTCCTTTGGCTACTCTATCACTGCGTACCATATGATGATCCTTTCTACTTATATAAATATAATTTATAACACTTGTTATAGTCACATATTGTTGTCTATATACAATGTCTATTCACGCGTTAAATCAACGAGATTTTTATGAGATAGATCTATTTGATTTTTCGTTGGATTTTATTATGTTCCTTGTAAATCTATAATCCATATCTGTTACTCTGACATAGTATGTTAGACATAAAAAAGGGCGATCCCTAGGGAATCGCCTTTTAATATATATGTATGCACGTTAATCAAATAGACTACAACAACCTAGATTCCTTATGCTGTACACAAAGAAACCTAAGATGGTAGCTCTACCGAAGAAAAGGCGACCTCTATGGAATTGTTAGTTCTAATGACGTTCACTACTAGGAACAGGACGAGCACGAGAATTGCTAACAATACCATGATAATCTCCTTTCTGTACGATATGCGTACGAATCTTAACTATAAGTGTAATACTTTAAAAATAAAATAACTGTCTACTATTGTAACACCTTTGTCCACTGTGTGCAAGTACATATCTATATTTTTTTACTCTTTCAGATGTGTTATTTTCCACAATTTGTTATACTATAGATGTTACTTCCCCTATACTGGTAACAGAAAGGGGGTGCTTGTCAATGGATATGGTCCTTAACTTTCTTATTTCTGTTGTGGCAGGTATAGTCAGCAACTATATTTGCAAGTGGCTAAACAGAAAGAAACGAAGTAACTAGCCCAATAAGAGATAGCTCTCTATAAAAAGCAAAACCCCACGGTTAGCCGACCGTGGGGTTTCTTTTGCTTGTAATTGGAAAGTCCTTAACTTTATTCCATATCCATTATATCACTTTCCTATTATATTTTCTAGTATATAAAAAACACCCAGGTCTAGCCACCTGGGTGTTTTTTTGGTGAGCTTTATGAAATCACCATTACTCTTTTTCGCTTGTCTAAATTATAGCATAATTACAAAAAAATTAAAACCCCACGGTTAGCCGACCGTGGGGTTTCTTTTGCTTATAATTGGAAAGTCCTCAATTTCATCTCCATTATATCACAGGTTAATAAAAATTTAAATCTTACTCCCCTAAGAAACGTTTTGCCTCGCAGTAGTTTACAATACCTTCTACTACTTTTTTAGCTTCACGCATAGCCAATACTACGGTAGCTGGTTTATGCACTACATCACCGCCTGCGAATACGCCTTGACGGCTCGTCATACCATATGGCATATCTCGTGTTACCACATAACCAGACTCATTCACTTCGATGCCATTACCAGGACCCACTAAACGTGTATTTGGTTTATGACCGATGGCCACGATGATTTTATCCGCTGGTAAAGTAAAGCCTTCGCCAGTGCTTTTCACAGATCCATCTTCTTGTAGTTCTTGTCGTGTAAATGTCAACCCTTCCACGATATCTGAACCTGTTACTTCTTTTGGAGCGGCTAAGAATTCAAAGTGAACGCCTTCTTCTTTTGCTTCTTCAAATTCAGATGGGTTCGCTGGCATTTGTTCTTCTCCACGACGATACGTCACGGTTACACTTTCAGCACCGAGACGAACACAAGTACGAGCCGCATCCATCGCCACGTTACCAGCACCGATGATGACAACTTTATCACCTTTGTACACAGGAATTAAAGACTCTTCCGCTCTGCCATTTTGCACCAACTGTACCGATGTCAACAAAGCCATAGCTTGTAACATACCCGCTTTATCATCACCAGGTAAAGATATTTCCGCTGGTACATGTGTACCTGTAGCAATAAAGATAGCATCAAAACCTTCTTCAAATAAAGAATCTAAATTACGATCTGGACCAATCGTTACATTACATTCAAAAGTAACACCTAATCGTTCCAAGCTTTGCACTTCACGGCGCACAATTCTTTTACCTAATCGGAACTCAGGAATACCAAATAAAAGGATACCGCCTGGCTCATCTTGCCGCTCAAACACCGTTACAGCATAGCCTAATTTTGCCATATCTCCAGCCACAGTCAATCCTGCAGGGCCAGATCCAATCACAGCAATTTTACCTTGATTTTTACGATTTGGTTTCACCTTACGAAGATTATTGTCACTTTCAAAATCGGCTGCAAAGCGCTCTAATTTACCGATATTAATGGGTTTGTTCGCACGATTTAAAATACATGCCCCTTCACATTGTTTTTCACGAGCACACACACGGCCACACACCGCTGGCAAGCTGCTGCGCTCCGCAATAATATCGTTGGCCAATCCAAAATTACCATTCGCAATAGCTTGGATAAAACGAGGGATTTCATTTTCAATAGGACAACCTGTACGGCACAACGGTTTCGCACAGTTCAAACAACGCTTCGCCTCTGCAAAGGCCTCTTCCATCGTATAATCTTTATCAAATTCTAGTTCATGTCTTAACTCCATAAAGACCTCCTTGCACCACTCTGGTGACACACTTTCCCTTTACATACTCTATTTATAGATTCTTACTTATTTCGATATAATACGTATAGTATACCATAGACTAGCCATTTCCACTGTAACAATGGCTACACCCTTGCTATATCTGTGGCTATAGGTGCTCCTTTTCTTAGTGAAAGTACTAAAAGATATATCCTATAGTATACCATATGTGCGCACTGTGTGTAACTATGTGTTTTTAATTTAACAATCCCTTATTACTGATCAAATTATATCGTATATGTTACTGCATACTTTGTCTTTGGTCCCGAACCAGTTTTGATAACATAACCACCTGCAATTAATTCTTTCACAGCCTCTAATATATTACGCTTTCCATACCCTGTTAGTCTCGCTAATTCACTGGATGACAATTCTCCATCTTGTAATGCTTCATATATACGTTGCGCTGATGGACTCATACGTATTGTATCTTGAATAACCACTGGTAATATTATTTTTATAAAGTTTTCAGATATATCAAATACAGGTTGTCGCTTGCAGTGTTTATAGGATGCAATAATACGCTGTACCCCCGTTTCAAACTGTTCTATTAAATGTAATCTGAAAAATACATTTCCTATCACAGGGTTACGGAGCATCGATACTTCTTTATATAAATAATCTTCTACTGAAAGTTGTTCTAACAATCCACCAGGTGATGTAATTTCAATACGATCATCATACATAGCTACTCGAATATGCGCAGATACATCCCAAGTTCTATGGATTAAAGCATTAGCTATGGCTTCACGAAATGCTTTTTCCGGTATGGTTTCCACCACAACTCGTTCTATCCCTTGTATCTCATCATATTGATAATTCTCACGATACACACGCACTGCTTCTTGATAGGTTTTTAAAATCGATTGTCTTTCAAAAGTATAACGATTCAAAATGATATCAATAGTAGCGCCGAAGCGAGCGATATCTATGCCATAAAATTCATTTACATCTGCCAACAATGCACCTGCATTTGTATACCCTATATGTTTATCTAACAGTCCGAATGTAATTAAATTATCACGAGTCAACTTTTCTATACCTAATTTTTTTTGACATTCGTCTTCTAATATGTGAAAGCTTAACTCTTGTTCATGGGAAGGAATACGATCAAAAGTTGTATTCATTCCTTGCATAGTCAATCGCTTTAATTCAATTTGACCTACCTCAATTGTAGAACTGTCATTTCTAATATAGGCTTTACCCTTATATAAATACGGCGTATCTTTTCCTTTTTCTACAATTAATGTAATTAGTTTAGTATTATCATCTATATCAATAGTATATTTAGGTAATGGTTTTATAGCATCATTTATCTTATTTTCAATATCTAAACAAGCTTTTCTAGTATTCTCGATTCCCACATATCTTCCATCATCAGAAATACCAAATATAATTTTTCCACTTCCATAGTTAGCAAAGGCTGATACTGTTTTTAAGAATGTATTTGTAATAGATTCTTTAAATTCTAATTCTCTATGTTCTTTCATTCTAATCACCTCAATCTAACTATACCATGTTTACCTAACCTATGCAACGATAGACATATCGTTGCATAACTACTAAACGATAGACTACATAATTATTTTATAATACACCATAAATTACTTAATAGTCATATTTAATGACTATTAAAATACTATAATATCGTTTCAATTCTTCTCATTTTTTCTATTTTATTATGAAAAATAAATATATTTATTCATTTTCTTGCAACGATACCCCTATCGTTTCACAAACTTTGCAACGATAAGGAATTTAATATTAATACAATTTCTGATAAACCGCTATACTATCGCATGTATAAGTATATGCAACGATACCCCTATCGTTTCACTATCGTTGCAACGATACAAAAAAGAGGTCCACCTCATAGGGTAGACCTCTATATTTATAGTGATTAATTTGCAGAGGTAATGGTTCCTTTAAACGTTTCTGCAATGAATTGTTTAATCGCTTCGGACTGATAAATCTCTGCAATTTTTTTGTAAGTTTCATTGTCTTTATCTTGTTCACGTGTGGCCAAGATCATCACGGCTAATGGCTCATCTTTTGGTTCTAAGTACAATCCTTTTTCACCTACGTTGATGCCTGCGCTTTGCACGTAGTTCATCGGAATCGTTGCCAATGTCACATCATCTAAGCTACGAGGTAATTGTGCAGCCTCAAGTTCTTGGACTTTTAGGTTCTTAGGATTTTCCACAATGTCTGCCACTGTGGCTTTGAAACCAACGCCTTCTTTCAATTTGATAAGACCTGCTCGTTGTAACAAGGCTAAGGCACGTCCACCATTCGTTGGATCATTTGGAATTGCTACTGTGTCGCCGTCTTTCACATCGATAGGAGATTTTACAGAATTACTGTAGATACCCATTGGCATTAAAATAGTTTTGCCGATTGGCACGAGTTTAGAATTATTTTGCTTATTAAAGTTCTCCAAGAACGGCACATGTTGGTACGCATTCAATTGGATATCTCCGTCTGCCAAGGCTTTATCTGGTGTAATGTAATCAGAAAATTCTACTACTTTCAATTGGATGCCTTGCTTTTGTGCTTCCTTCGCTACCGCCTCAGCCACTTGTGCATGAGGACCTGCCGTAGCACCAATTTTAATTTCTTGCGTTGTTGTCGATGTACTACAGCCCGCAATACCTAACGCCAATATACCCACCAATAGGGGTGTAAATAATGATTTTAATTTCATAGTTCTATCCTTTCATAACTACAAATACTACTAATAAAATTTATATTTCAATTCTGAGTATACAGAATATCATAAGAATCTTCTCTTGCCCAATATAAATTTTATTACACTATTAATAGGTAAAAACTATAATTTATATACATTAAAAC